>CAZUQY010000084.1:0-10538 GCA_964622935.1 uncultured Bacteroidales bacterium
ACTGGAATTACAAAAAGGATATTGAAATTGATGATGTTTGGGCTCAAGCATATCACTTATTGACAAATACGAAGTACTATTATGATTTAACAATTGAAGAAATCAAAGAGAATGATTACATGAATAAAAAATATCAGGTTAGTTCTCCAGAAAGGGATTTGATACAGAAGTTTTTTAAACCAGGCGATGAAACAAGCGGATTATTTATGTCCTCAACTGATATGATAGAATATATATCACAATATTCGTCAATAAGAATAAATCCAGTACAGGTAGGCCGAGAATTAAAATTTCTTGGATATACTCGAAAAGCTAAATTTATAAATGGAAATGCTAAATATGGCTATATAGTAGAAGAAATTTATAAAAAAGAGTAAAAATCACTTACAAGCTTTCAATAATACTCTATAATCGTTGATAATAAATAGATAGAGCATTGTAAGCTTTGATTATTAAAGATTTCAAGGAGTTACAAGCGTTTGTCTCGTCCTGAAATAGGTTTACACTAAAAAAAGAAAATTATGAGTAAACTAGACGAGAACGGACAATTTGAAAGAAGATTTCCTCAACCAAAATTACCGAGGTTAAATTTTAGTGAGAAAGAAAAACGAACCATTGTTGAGGATTATTTAACCTCAGGCAAAACAATGACATCTATTTGGAAGAAGTATACTGGTAGAGTAGAAGGTCAATTTCAGATCAGTCGATGGATGAAAAAATATGGATATATTGATAAACGAAGTGCTAAAAGTGCTATATTTGGAGTAAATCCAAATTCCATGACACCAAAAGATTCTTTTAAAGAAGAAGATTCCTTTGAGACCTTACTTCTGAAGAAGCGAATAGCAGTACTGGAGAAGCAAGTTAAGGATTCAGAGTTAAAAGCTGAGGCATTCTCAACCATGGTTGATCTCGCAGAACAGGAATTTAATATTTCTATCAGAAAAAAGTACGATACCAAGCCATCGAAAAAATAAGTATTGATAATCCAGAAGAAGCATTATCAAAGATATGTCGATGGTTTGGTATTACTAGGCAGGCCTATTACCAGTTTATTTGGAGGGCTGTAGAGCAAAGTGCTAAAGAAGATTTAATTCTTAAAGAAGTATTAAAGATACGTAAACTACATAAACAAATGGGAACTCGAAAGTTGTATGGAAAACTTGAGGGTTTTATGAAAGAACATAATATAAAAATGGGGCGAGATGCTTTGTTTAGCTTGCTTTTAAGCAATAAACTATTAGTAAGCAAAAGGCAAAGACGAGTAAGAACGACACAATCTCATCATTGGTTAAGAAAGTATCCGAATTTAATAAAAGGGCTAGTTCCGGCTTCTCCAAATCATATTTGGGTTAGTGATATAACTTACTGGAGAATCGAGCCTGGCTTTTATTACATAAGCTTTATTACTGATGCATTTTCGCATAAAATTGTAGGATATCATGTTGGAGAGTCTCTAGCAACTGTAGAAACAATACAAGCTTTAAAAATGGCTCTAGATGGGTTATACAGAAAGCCAAAAAAACATCATAAGCTAATCCATCACTCGGATCGAGGACTTCAGTATTGTTCTCATGATTATGTGGATTTATTAAAAGATAGAAATATAAAAATCAGTATGACAGAAAGTGGAGGTCCTCTAGACAACGCTGTAGCAGAGCGAATAAATGGAATACTAAAGGAGGAGTACTTAAAGTTTTATGATGTTAATACAATTGGAGAAGCTTGTAATGCCTTGGAGATTAGTGTGAAGTTGTATAATAGAGATAGGCCCCACAATAGTATTAGTAATTTACACCCAGATCAAGTACATGCATTTAATATCAAAACTAAGAAAATGTGGAAGAACTACTATAAAAAGAGAGAGGCAGTTAGTGTATAATTACTAAAATTAAATAAAGTGTAAATGTATTTTAGGACTAAAAAAAAACAAATAAGTACTTTTGCACTGAAAAAACATGTTTTTTCAGTGCAAAAGAAGAATGTAAACGTATACTAGGATTAATTAGTAACCTGTAAACATTTTTCAGGACGAGTCACAGAAACCCTCAATGAAGGTATTACTATACGATTACAAACCAAACAACAACAAGTACTTGATGATATAGAAATTACAAAGCTTGAACCTAATCTTCATGAGATTCAACAAAATGAAGCCACATTCGAAAACATTAAATTAGTTAAGCGTTTGGTTCCTCAAGAAGCTATTTATGTATCAAATCACTTAAAAGTCCAAAAATACTCACCAATACAGCTCTCTTTTGTACCTTGGTTCGGAAGCAACGCCAAACTTAAAGGCTTACAAACAAACTTCTTATCAATGAACATACTTGCAGGCTACTCAGGTGGACTTTGTGGTCTAGAAATAGGTGGACTTGCTAATATTATTCAAAATAATGCGAGTGGAGTCCAAGTAGGCGGACTTACTAATATCGTAAATGGAAACACAAACGGAGTACAAATT
Organism: uncultured Bacteroidales bacterium; assembly: GCA_964622935.1. Taxonomy (GTDB): domain Bacteria; phylum Bacteroidota; class Bacteroidia; order Bacteroidales; family ML635J-15; genus Bact-19. Next base: position 2,465 of record CAZUQY010000084.1, read on the forward strand.
GGTGGAATATTAAACTACAATTTTGGTTATTTAAACGGAGTACAATTTGGAGGAATTGGCAATATCTCACTTGATACTACTAGTGGAATCCAGGTTGGTGGAATTTTTAACATCAATAAAGGTCACATTGCAGGTTTGCAAATTGGAGGAATCACTAATATAAATTCTGGTTCTGTAAAAGGAGTTCAGATATCGGGAATATACAATTTTACGCCTTCAATAGGTGGTGTGCAAATTGCTGGAATTATGAATACAAGTAATGTAAAGATGAATGGTGTTCAAGTTGCTGGCATATCTAATTTTGCATCATCCACAAAAGGAGTTCAAGTATCTGGAATCATAAATTTAAGCTCGGGCAATGTAGCTGGGATGCAAATAGCAGGGATTGTAAACAAAGCTAAAATACTTAATGGCGTACAATTAGGTATTATTAATATTGCCGATTCGATTGAAAACGGATTGCAATTTGGTTTATTTAACATTGTTAAAAATGGCTATCGTGCATTTGAATTTACCACTAACGAAACTTATTCATTTGATTTTCTATATAAGACAGGAGGTAAAAAACTATACTCTATATTAAATATAGGAGTTGATAAAAATGAAGTTGGAGCAGGTTACGGACTAGGATTAATTCAACCAATGTTTACCAATCTTTCAGCGAGCGTTGACGGAATATCGACTGCTATGCTAGTCACCAATGCACAAAACACCTATCAGGGACAAAAAATAAGTATTCGAATAGCACTAAATTATGATTTTTATAAGCATTTGGGAGTAACAACAGGTGTATCATTCAACTTTTTCAATCCATACCATGATAGCGAGATAAGTACTTCTGCAAATGAACTGACGTTCTCTGGCAATAGTAACAAGCTTATAACACAATCCATACAGGCAAATCAAAAAACAGCTTGGATAGGCTGGTTTGTGGGTATTAGATTGTAATAATTTAATTTCAACATTTGAATTAGTGCCACACATCAACAGCCATTGCAATAACACCAGACATAAGTAAAGAGACTACTTCAACCAATAAATCTATAATTTTTGAGCTTGTCGAAACACTCGTGTAAAGTGAAAACATCAGTAATCACAATTAAAAAAAACTACAAATAGACAAAACTTTAGCACACTCCAAGTACTATAGACACTTTAGGCACTCTTTCTTAACCCTAACTAGTCTTCCTATACTGCCAAACTGCAACCGACATTGCAAGAATACCATAACCAAGCAGTGCAAAAAATTCAGTTGTCAAATCTTTTATCGTTGATCCTTTAAGAAGTACAGATCGAATTATCTTCATAAAATAATACATCGGATTTAATCTATTCACATTTTGAGCCCAATCAGGCATGCTTTCGACAGAAGTAAAAATTCCACCCATTAAAACAAATATCAAAAAGAAAAAGAAAATTGTAAACATTGCCTGTTGCTGTGTACTAGCGAAATCAGATATCAAGAGTCCGAGTGCTATTGAAGTAATAAGGTATAGACATGTAAAAATAAAAAGAGTGAATAAAGAGCCTCTAAATGGCAAGTCAAATAAAACGATTCCTATTCCTATTCCAATACTAAGAACAACCAATCCAATAATCCAAAAAGGAATAAGCTTGCCGGCAATAAACTGCCATTTTTTAATGGGTGTTACATTGATCTGCTCAATTGTGCCCATCTCCTTTTCACGAACTAGATTTAATGCAGTAAGAAAGATTCCAATCATACTTACCAGAATAGTTAATATTCCGGGCAGCATAAAATGCTTAAAATTAAGTGATTCATTGTACCAAAATCTAGATTTTGTATTAATTGAAGATGGCATCACATTTAACTGAGATTTATTTACAAAAGGTTTCACAGAACCCAACTGACTTAAAATAGTTCGATTTACATAAATACTAATCAACCCGGCTCCTTGCCCATCGATTGCATTAATATTTAATTGCAATTTAGTTTTAACTCCAGTTCGCAAATCATTTTCAAAGTTTTCTGGTATTACTAAAACTGCTTTTGTTTGTTCTGTGAGCAGCATATTATCAGTATTTTCGTTATTGCCTGTTTCGAAGTTCACATTAAAAAATGGAGATGCTTCAAATTTAGAACTAAGGCTCTGTGAGATTGCAGAATGATCAAGATCAACAATAGTAATATTTGTATTTTTTAATTCGAGTGTTGCAGCATATACCAATATCAGTGTCTGTGCAAATGGCATTATAAAAATTATGGGTATCATAACCTTGTTTCTGAAAATTTGCAGAAACTCTTTGCGTAATATAATAAGTAATGTTCTCATCAGTCGAGTCTGATTTTAAATTTTTTAACACTAATTCCAATAAAAACAGCGGTCATAATTAACAATACCAGTAATTCTTTCCAAATAAATGCCAAACCAAGACCTTTAAGCATTACACTTTTAATGGCAATTAAGAAATATTTTGCAGGAACGATATAACTAAAATACTGCAATGCAACAGGCATATTCTCGATCGGAAAAATAAAGCCTGATAACAGCATCGTTGGAAGCAGTAATCCAAACATTGAAATAAACATTGCCACTTGTTGAGTTTTAGTAATACTTGAAATTAGCAAGCCCAAAGAAAGCGCCATAAGAATAAAAATAAAACTTACCAATAATAATACAAAAGGTGAACCCAATACAGGTACTCCAAAAACTACATTACCAATTAAGATAATACTAATAGCATTTATAACAGATAAAATCGCATAAGGTGCAAGTTTACCAAGAACTATCTGTATTGGTCTTAGAGGTGAAACAAGCAGTATCTCCATGGTGCCAATTTCTTTTTCGCGAACAATTGAAATAGAACTCATTAGGGCAGTAATAACCATAAGTATCAAAGCCATGGTACCCGGAACAAACATATATGCCGAAACAAGATTTTCATTATATAGCATTCGAGGCTCAATACTAACATCTATTACAGACTCTGCAGAATTATGCTCTCTTGCATAATTCGCTGAGATTGCCGAAATATATGCGTTTAACAAATTCGCTAAATTTGGATCACTAGCATCTAAAAGAATTTGCATATTAGCATTTTTCTCTTTAGTAAAATTATCTGCAAAATCACTTTCGAACACAATAGCAGCTTTTATTTCATTTGATCTAAAAGCAGACTCAATCTCTTCGTAGTTATAAAACGACTTGACAATTTCGATATCATTTGCTGCATCAAGTTTTGATACAATCCCCGCAGTCATGACATCACCAGACAAATCTAGAACTCCTACCTTAGCGTCTTTAACCTCATTTTTAATTACGTAGCCAAAAATAAGAATCTGAAAAACAGGAATAAGGAACAGAATCATCATTGTTCGTACATCCCTGAAAATATGCAGGAACTCTTTTGTAAGAAATGCTAAAAATCTCTTCATGTTATTTCTCTATTCAATATTTTCTGCCTTTCTGGCGAGTTTAATAAACACATCATCCATATTTTGTGCATTAAATTTCTGTTTCAATTCCTTAGGAGTTCCCATTGCATCAATTTTCCCATCAACCATAATCGAAATTCTATCGCAATATTCGGCTTCGTCCATATAGTGAGTTGTTACAAAAACTGTAATTCCACTTTCCACAGCTTCGTAAATCAAATCCCAAAACTGACGTCTTGTAATTGGATCCACGCCTGAGGTAGGTTCATCAAGAAAAACAACTTTTGGTTTGTGAAAAATAGCAACTGAAAAAGCAATTTTCTGTTTCCATCCCAAAGGTAAATCACGAACAAATTTATTTTTCAAATCATGAATCTGTAATTTTTCAACCAACTCTTCGAATCGAATTCTAATAAGTTTCCGCTTTATTCCATATATTCCTGCATAAAACTCAATATTTTCACGAACTGTCAGGTCGTCGTACAATGAAAATCCTTGACTCATATATCCAATATTTTGTTTTATTTTATTCCTTTGTTTATATACATCAAAACCTGCTACATTAACCTTCCCTGATGTTGGAAATGATAACCCACAAAGAATCTTTATGGCCGTTGTTTTACCAGCACCATTCGCACCAAGAAAACCAAATATCTCTGATTTCTTAACGGAAAACGTTAAATCATCGTTTGCAGTAAAGTCACCAAATTTCTTTACAAGATTTTCAACTTCTATAATATTTTCTACACTCATTAAAACTTAACTTATTATATGATCGATAAAACAATCTTCTATACTTGCACTATATGGTTCTAATTCGAAAGCATATTCACAATTAGTTTTAATAAACTGTGAAATTTCTATTATTCCAAATTTCTCAGACTTTGTTACAATGTGCAATGTTTGTCCAAAACTGTTAACTGATTTTAATCCTGGCATCTCACGTACAATTTTTAACAATTCGCGTACATAATCAGTTTTAACAATAAATATAGGGTCCTTGAAGTGAGATGTAATTTCATCTGGAGTTCCTGAATCAATTATTTTACCATCAAACATCAACGATATAGTATCACATAACTCAGCCTCTTCCATATAAGGTGTTGATACTAAAATTGTTATCCCCTTAGCTCTAATTTCCTTGAGCATTTCCCAAAACTCCCGACGTGAAACAGCATCAACACCAGTTGTCGGTTCATCTAAGATAAGAATTTCCGGTTTATGAACCAATGCACAAGATAATGCAAGTTTCTGTTTCATTCCTCCTGAGAGCTTTCCTGCCCGTCGTTTTTTAAATGGTTCAATTTGTGAATAAACCGGTGCTATTAAGTGATAATTCTCCTCAATTGTAGTACCGAAAACTTGAGCAAAAAACTTTAAATTCTCCTCAACTGTCAAATCCTGATACAATGAAAATCGTCCGGGCATATAGCCTAATTTAAGTCTCAAATTCTTATATTCTTTAACTGGATCAAGACCTCCAACCAGCACATCTCCGCTATCCGGTAAAAGCAAGCTTGTCAGAATACGCATCAATGTTGTTTTACCTGCTCCATCAGGCCCTACAAGCCCATAAAAACCACCATTCTCAACTCTAAGACTGAGATTATCAAGTGCTTTTACCTTCTTGTAGGACTTAAATAGATTTTGTATTTCTATGCTGTTATTCATTTTACTAATTTGTAAATCGGATTTTAAAGTTCGCTATCACTTTTTATAACCAAACCTCACCAGGCATTCCGTTTTTTATTTTGCCATCATTTACAACTTTTACTTTAATAGCATATACCAAGTTTACTCTCTCCTCTTTAGTCTGGATGATTTTTGGAGTAAACTCTGCTTCTGCTGAAACCCAAATAATTTCGCCTTCGTATGTATGATTAGAACCTGCATCAGAATCAATTTCAACCTTTACTTTTTGTCCGATTGAAAAATCATCAAGCTGATCACCAGAAACATAAGCACGCAGAATCATCTCACTTAAATCGGCAATTTTATAAAGTGGTTTTCCAGCATTTACTAGTTCATAAGGTTCTGCGTACTTTTCAAGCACAGTTCCATTAACAGGATTTTCAATTATTGCTCTCAAAATCTGATCCTCAATTATATCCAAACTACTTTCGACAGATTCTAATTCGGCAAAAATTGATGCATTCTGTGTTTTAACAGTCATCATTTGTTTGTTAAGAATATTCATTTGACCAACGATATCATCAAGTTGTTTTTGTGTTGCTGCTTTTGACTTTAGCAAACTTTCGACTCTCAGTTTCTCTTTATCTAGAGTTGCAATTTGTTCATTTATCACATCAACCTGAGCTATAACATTAGAGAACTTTGACTGAATAACAGCCTTCTTACTTAAAACCTGAAGTTTCTGATAATGCAGTTGAACTGTATCTACTAAACCAACAACAGCATTAACTGACAATACATTTCCCTCTGAAACATCGAAAGAAATTAACTGTCCGTTTGCTTCTGCCGAAATGATAGTTTCGATAGCTTCAAAATTTCCATAAGCATCAGCTTTACTATCATCACTACTACATGATGTAGTTAAAACCAACAACATAGCTACCAATACGTAGCTGATTATACGTTTATTCATAAAACGAGATTTTGCTGTAACAAAATAATTATTCATAAATTTCACCTTTTAACAAATTATATTTTACAATAGCTTCATATAGCATCAACTGATGCAATTCCATATTTAATCTTTGAGAGTTTTCATCGTTTAAAACATTAAGGTAATCTGATGATTTAATAACTCCATTATTTAATTGAGCTAAGTATGATTGAGTAATACTTTCGCGTAGCTCAAGAATAGTTTGATCTTGCTCTGACAAAGCATTTATTTTTGCAATTTTCTCTGACTGGGCTTCAAGCTTAGCATTCTGATGCAAAACAAAAACATCTTGAGAATTACCTACAATATCAGACTTAATATCTAACAACTCCATTTCATACTTTGTTTTATTCCATTCCCAAGGAGTCCAAACAAACTTTGCCCCTACAATTGCATATGGATCAAAATCATTACTCATCATATTTAATCCAGGACGACCATAACCTGCCTGAGCAAAAGCAAAAACCTTAGGATTTCTGGCAGATTTTAGTAAATCTTTACCTGCAAGTATCTGTTTAGAACTGTAATCAAAAAGTAATAATTCAGGTCTTGACATTGCAGCATCTAAGTTCAAGTCAGGAGTTGGAACCAAAAAAGTCAGACTTTCGTCAAAATCAGTATTACAGTACTCCGAAAATATTTTTATCAGCGATTTAATCTCGTATTGCAAACTTGTAATATTCTGATTAAGAATCATTTTCTCGGCAAGAAGAATATCAAGTTGTGATTGCAATGCAACATCATTATCAACCGCAGCCCTAACATCAGAAATTACATTATCGATCTGCCATTCTTTCATTTGCAATATTTCCACCTGCTTTTGCAGACTTAATGCGGCAAAATACAAATCAACAAGTTGCTCCTTATATTTATAGATATCCACATTTGTTTGCTGCAGGTTTGTCTGCAATCCAGCATTTTCAAGATCCTTTTTGCTTCCAGTTACTCCCCCATCCCAAATCGTCTGATTGATTTCTGCATAAACCTTATATTGGTCCTTATTAATTTCAGGTAACATGTCTGCAAACATCGGATTATCTATTTCAAGCATTGTCACATCAGTCTGCCATGTTGCTTGTGCATTAAGTTTAATAGAAGGCATATATGCAATTGAGGTAATTTTATTTCGTATTTCAACCGATTGTTTCAATAGCTCTTCTTTATCTTTAAGAGGATATGCTTCTTCTGCCATGTTTAAGCAAGAATCAAGGCTTATGCTTTGAGCGCTTATAATTATAGGTACCAGAAAATACAATAACATTAATCTAGTTTTCATATCTAAGCTTTTATTGAATTAATTACAAATGATGAAACCATTATGCGATGATCACTCAGAAACTTTTCATAATCCGTATGAACATTATTCATCAATTCTTTTAAAATAGGTTTACCGATATATGGAAATATAGAAAGTGAAAGAATATTTACTAGAAGATGTATTGGGTCAACATCTGATCTAATTATTCCTTGCTCCTTTTCCAAATTTATTTGATCAATCAGAACAGTCCATTTTCCACTAATTTCGATCTTTTCAAAAACCTTCTTCACTAAATTTGGATTCTGATTAACCTCATTAATAAAGAATATTGGAAAGTTTCTATTTTTCCAAAGTAAATCTTGATGCAATACAAAGAAACTCTCAATCTTTTCAAAAACAGTTTCGCCAGTGTCTAAAACTTCTGCAAACTTTTTAAATGCACGTTGACCAACAATTAGAAATACTTTTTCAAATAGTTTATCCTTGCTTCTAAAATAATAATGCAATAGTGCTTTGTTTATTCCTGCTCTATCTGCAATTTGTTGCATCCGTGCTCCGGCAAGACCTTTTTCTTCAAACACATCTGCAGCAGAATCAATTATCTTTTGTTCAGCATTTAATTCTTCATCATTAGCCATTATATTTAACCTTTTAGTTTATCCATATTGTTTAACCAACTGGTCAAAGATAGTTTGTTTATACATACGATGCAAATTAATTTATTGTTTTTTCTTATTGGTACTAGTGTTAAGTTAATCGTTAATTGACGGATAAAGTCTCTTTAATTTTATTC
>CAZUQY010000085.1:0-10519 GCA_964622935.1 uncultured Bacteroidales bacterium
TTCTAAATTAAACAACTCCTGTGCTTGACCTAATTCCATGTAGGCGAGACCAGAATTTAATTGAGGATTCGGAATTTTTATTATGCCTGTAATTCTATATAAGCCTACTGCACTTACTCCGTGGTAACCTTGACCAATGAATGCAATAGAGTCACCAACAGTAGCACCCATATATTCGGCATATTTTTCAGTTATTAAAATCCCTCCAGATTCTGTTGTAGGAAATTCTCCTTCGATAAGTCTTTTCTTTATTCCGGGTTTTTCAAATTCCAATTCTGGTACAACTGCAATAATTGGTATTCCTTTTGTTTTTTCGCCATACGCACTTAAAGTAAATGTTTCTATTCTTGGATGGATATCAGTAACATTTTCATGACTTAATAGTGAGCTTTTTAACTCATCGGTGTATTCTAAAGTATTGATTAAATTTTTATCCTCAACATATCCTTTTTGATGAACTTGGATATAGCCATAAAAATCCTCAACAGAAACTTTAACCATATTATTAAATACACCTTTCTGCAAGCCAATCATCAGAATAGATAGAATGAGTGCAAAAAAGACCGAGCCCGCAGTAATAAGCGTTCTTTTTTTATTTCTCCAGATATTTCTCCAAGCTATTTTAAAGTAATTCATAATGTTAATTTAATTTTTAACTGGATTGTTTATAAGGTAGCTGAGCTAAGTCGAAGCTATCTAATTTTCTTCATATTCTGCTGGCTAAAGAAACTTTCATCGACATCGTAATCAAATTCAATATTTGTCATAATCATTACTGTCTTGTTTCCAGGTTTGTCTGCGGGAATTGTTGTAAATACAGAAGGAATATTTTTTCCTCCTAAAGTTTTAAACTCTGTAGCAGTTTCTGTTTTTGACAGATAATCGTCTTCGTCGTAGTATTCTGATTTTACAATATCGTTTGTGTTTTTGGTAATCCATAAAAGAAGTTTTCCCCAAACAACATTTGCTGTTTCCAAAGGAATAAGCTCTAATTTATGACATTCCTTACCATCAATTTCTTCGCTTCCAATAAGTTTGTGAGTATATGCGTCAACAATTGAAGATTGGTTAATTAGATCATCATTTGTAAAATCGCTACCCATCCATGATTGCATCATCATTGAAGGTGGAAGCTTAATCATACGATTGATACTTGGCTGCCAGCTCCACATTTCCTTATCGCGTTTAAGAGAAACTTGTCCTTTTTCTTTTGCAGGAGCAGTTATGTAAACCATAGAATATTCAGTTCCAAACGACCACGCTTTCATTGATATGCTTCTTTCGTATGTAGGACGAACAATTTTCATTGTCATTTCATTGTAGCTCGATTTTCCATTATTCCTTTCGTAAGCGTTTTTAACTATTTCTTTTGCATCCTGTGCGAAACTTGCAAATGTAAAAGCACTGAATAAAATAATGAGTCCTAATTTTAGTGTTTTCATAATATAGTAGTTTTTATATTCTTTCTTTTACAATTAAATCAACAAGTTTTTGTTTGAATGCTTCGACCAGCTCATCGCTAAACATATCAGGAGCAACTACATATTGTAAAGAAAACCCTTTAAACAATGAAGAGAACAGCATCATTTCTACTTGTGGGTTTTCAAATCGCTCTACAAAATATTTGTAAATGAGATGATTGTTTCTTATAGATTTTTCATTTTGCTGCTGATTTATCAAATATTTTAATACATCTTTCTGCATTGTTATTTGATAGTACAATTTCCAATGTCCTGTTTTTTCTTTCAATGAATCAAATAGTAATGTAAAGAAGTCTTTCATTTCCTGAGTCGTTATCTCATCATCATGATCTGGATTCATCATATCCATAATATCTGTAGTGATTTCATCAGTTATTGCGTATAGGAGTGCTTCTTTACTCTCAAAATAATTATACATTAACCCTTTTGATACTCCTGCTTCTTTTGCGATACTACTTATTGAAGTTGCATGAAAACCAGAATCAGCAAAAAGATTAATCGCGGTATCCAAAATTTGTTGTCTTTTCTCAATTCTTATTTCTGCGTTTTGTTTGGATGTTCTGGGTGACATAATTAAACTTTAAATTATATTTTTGACTGAACGTTTGGTCAAAGATAGGGCATGAAAGAGTAAAATGCAAATATTTTAAGCTTTTTTTAAGAATAAATTAAAATGGATTTATAAAAATACTGTATTTTCAATATTTACATTTTGCACTATTTGCCATAAAAAAATGTTGATTCACCTAAAATATTACCAATTCAGCCAGATTGTATTTTATTAAATTTGATTTTAGTCTAGTTTTGTAGAAAACCATATCACATGAAAATTACAATTTTAAATGGTGAAAATAAAAATGATGCTGGAAGATTTACAGATTATATTACTGAAATATCCACATTACTGAAAGCTTCGCATGAGGTTGTTGACTTTACGTTAAATGAAATGAGCTTAAATTATTGCACAGGCTGTTGGACGTGTTGGTGGAAAACTCCGGGATTGTGTGTGATAAAGGATGATGCGGAACAGATTTTTCGTTCTGTTATCAATTCTGATTTGGTAATTTTTGCTTCTCCTTTGCACGCAGGATTTACAAGTTCTACTTTAAAGAAAATCACAGACAGACTGATTGTATTAATTCATCCATATGTCCAAATAAGAAATAATGAGAATCACCACCAAAAGCGTTACGATAAATATCCCGATTTTGGACTAATCCTAGATTTAGAAAGCGACACAGATGAAAATGATATCAGGATAATTAGTGATATTTATGATCGTTTCGCAATAAACTTTCACAGTGAGAAGAAGTTTTTAAAAATTAAAGATCAACATTCAAAAGAAGAAATATTAGATGAAATTATTAATAATTAATGGATCTCCACGAGGTAAAAATAGCAATTCAACCCTACTCTCAGAAAAGTTTGTAGATGGATTCATGAGCATAAATAATCACAGTGTTGACATTGCCAATATTGCTATCAAATCAACAAGAGATAATATTCATAGTCAAATAAAAGAATGTGATTCGATTATTTTGATTTTCCCTCTTTATACTGATTGTATGCCAGGGATTGTTATGGAATTTTTTGAAAATGTCCATGTATCTGCAGTATTAAAAAACAAACCCTTAGGATTTATTGTCCACTCAGGTTTTCCAGAATCAAAACAATCTACTTTTGTTGAGAAATATTTGGATAAATTGTCTCTTAGACTTGAATGTAAATATATTGGCACTGTTATCAAAGCTGGCAGTGAAGGCCTTAAAATCATGGCTCCATTTATGACAAAGAAAATTTTTAACCAATTTTATATGCTTGGAAAAGTATTTGCTGAATCTGAGGCATTCGATTCTCGAATAAATTTGGGACTCAGAAAGCCTTACCAAATATCAGCGTTTAAATTATCCATTATAAAACTTTTATCAAAAACAGGGTTAACAAATTTTTATTGGAATATGAATCTTAAGAAAAACAATGCAATGCATCTAAGGGATGCGCAGCCATATTGCTAACATTATGATTTATGTAAAAGATTTGCATAAAAAGAGTCTTATAAAACCTTTGATTTTAATGATTTATGTTATTTGATAAATATTATTAATTGTATATATTTGACAAATATTATTAATACACTTAGATAAAAATTTATTTATGGAAAGAATTCTTGTTATTGGGTCATCAGGACAAATAGGATCAGAGTTGATACTAGCATTAAGGAAAATTTACGGTAATGAAAATGTTATTGGTACAGGTCGTAAAACTGCACCTTCACAGGCAGTTTTGGAAACAGGACCTTTCGAATTTTTTGATGCAACTAACAGAGACGATCTCTACAATGTTTGTAAAAAATACGATATTACTATCATGATCAATATGGCAGCCATTTTGTCTGGTACAGGAGAACAATATCCTATGTTAGCTTGGGATGTTAATATGAATGGATTGTTAAATGTTTTGGAAATCGCCCGCGAAATGAAAATGAAGCAGGTTTTAGTTCCAAGTTCTATTGCTGTTTTTGGTCCTGGTACTCCGCTTGAAAGAGCACCACAGGAAACTGTTCTAAGGCCAACAACTATGTATGGATTAACAAAAGTTTCTGGAGAATTACTGGCTGACTATTATGTAAATAAATATGGACTTGACGTAAGAGGTTTGCGTTATCCTGGTATTATAAGTCACGAGACTTTACCTGGTGGTGGAACAACTGATTATGCAGTTGCAATTTATTACGAAGCTGTAAAAAATAAAAAATACGAATGTTTTGTAAAAGAAGATACTCGTTTACCAATGATGTATATGCCAGATTGTATCAAAGCAACTATTGATTTATTGCAAGCAGACTTTTCACAACTAAAACACCATAGTGATTTTAATGTTGGCGCAATGAGTTTTAGCGTTAAAGACATTGCTGAATCAATAAAAAAACGAATTCCGGAATTCGAAATTACATATAAACCAGACTTCCGTCAGGCAATTGCAGATTCATGGCCAAACGATGTTGACGATACTGCAGCAAGAGAAGAATGGGGTTGGAGTCCTGAGTACACTTTAGATTCTATGACTGATGATATGCTTAATGCAATCACAGAAAAACATAAAAAAGGACTGATTTAGTTTTTATTAAATTGGTAGATGTTCTCTAGAGAGAAAGATTTTTTCGTAAATTTGAAACAATATTAATTTTGAATCATGAAAAAAGCTTTCTCTTTTTTATTGTTATTAGGTCTTATGGGTAGCATAATGTCACAAGTTGTGATTACCCATAACAGTCATGCTCCCGTTAAAGGAACTCAAAACACATACTGTGGTCTAGGATTTTTAGACCCGGGCGAGTCTGGTAAAAATGTAATTTGGGATTTTTCTCAGGCACAACAAAATGAAGCATTAAGGCAAACAAGTTTTAATATTGCAGAATCAACTGATATTGAAAATTTTTCGCTTGAAACAACTTGTGTTTTAATAGAGGATAATAATAGATATTTTCAAAATCTAAATAGTACATCATATGCAATAACGGGCTTTATTAATGATGACTTTATTATTTATTATTCAGAGCCTTTCGTTAAAATGATTTATCCATTCTCATATACAGATAAGTTCGAAGGGTCCCTTAGCGCAACAGCGTTAAACAACAAAAATTCAGTGACTGAAATTGAAGGAAATTATTCGTTTTCTGCAGATGCTTATGGCAAGATTGTTTTGCCGGGAAATATTGTTAAAAATGTTTTAAGAGTCTATCAGCATTCTACTTCTGTTCAGGTTTCTTTTTGTCGAGAGGTAAACATTGAAACGATAAAGTATATGTGGTATTCAGCAGATGGTCGCTATCCAATTGTATCTACAATTATTCAGGAAAAGCGATTCAGTAACGGTGATGTACAGAAAACGGAGGAAACATGGGTAAATCAGAAATATATTAAATCTGATAGCCAGAATTTAGAAGAAATCTCTTTGGGGGATAAGTTTAACGTTCAGGTTTTTCCAAATCCTTTTGCTGATGAGACCGAATTAATATTAAATCTTAATGTTTCAGCAAAAGTTGAAGTGCATATATGTAATGTTTTCGGGACTAATCTTAAAATATTGCAAGAACTTGAATATTTAGAAAAAGGGCAATATTTTTATAAGGTCAATTCTTTTGATTTAGCCCTTCCTCCGGGTATGTATTTTGTTAATATTTGGGTAGATAATCAGCATAAATCTGTGAAACTTATTAGGAAATAAGCAGGAGGGGAGTGTTATAATTATTTGAGAATTACTAATTTTCTTGAAATAGAATTTAATCTTGTCTCAAGTTGCACCGTGTAAATTCCATTTGGTAAGAAATTGAAATTGAATTCTTTGGTTTGGTTTATCTCCGACTTAAATACTTCAACAGAATTATTATTAAACACTCTTAAATAGCAAGCATTATTATCAGATACGTTTATTGTACACACTCCACTTGATGGATTTGGATAGATGCTTGCTGAAATTGAATTATTGATTGGATTCCCAGTAATTTCTACAGGATAGAATTTAATTCTATATGGATTTTCCCAACTTGTCGGACTTGCATTTCCAATAAGTTTCACATAAATTTCATTGTCAGATTCAGGTACATTAACAAATGTAGTATCAATGGCATTAACGATATCTTTGGATATTATCAAGTTTTCATCCAGATCATAAAATTCTATCGTATTTATTGCGGATGATTCTCCATTGAAAACAAAAGCGATTGTATTATTTTCTTCATATTTTAGCTTGAATATATCTTCGTCTAAGCTAATTCTGTCTTGTTGATAGGTAACATACCCCAAAACTTCACGATCCAGATTTAATTCATATGCAAAAGAAAATGATTTAGGTTCATCTAAACCCCTAATAACTGTTAAATAATCATTGCCTTCGCTTGTGTGAAACACATCTGTTAGTAATGTGTCTGTAATTCCGAAGGGTATCGGGTTGTTATCTGCGTCATGAAGCCATTGTCTTTCGATCGCAACGGCACCGTCTCCAATAAGACCGACATCCCAGCCTATCCAAATGGATGTCATGTAAGTGTATTTTATATTAGTAGGTAGAGGCATATCTGGGTTATACGAAAAACTATCCGGACTTTCATTTATTCCAATTATATCGTCTGTCTGATTTCCATTGCAATTTATATCTACATTATTAAATGTGTTATTGCCAAATAATCCACCTTCACTTGCAATACAATTTTCGTTTCCTCCAAACAAGTAAATTCCTTGAGGATATAATTCTTCACAAAAAGTATAATGGTTGTATTCGAATAGCAAGTCTCTGTTAGCTTCAGAATTTCCTAGTGCATTAGGGATTTGAGATTTTGTTGGATCTAGAGAAGTGTTGGATCCGAGATGTGGTGTACCAAATGTAACAACACGAGCAACTTTATGTCCATCTTCTTCTGTTGGGTCAATCCAATTAATATGTATATCATTTTCGTTAGTTCTTTGAAGATATTCGCGAATACACATACCACCCATAGAATGCCCAACCAAAATTACTTTCTCAGCACCGGTGTAGTCCAAAACTTCTTGTATCATTTTATTCAGAGCAAAACCTTGTTTAAAGATTCCTGCTTCGTTACTTTGATCAAAATAATCATTAAAAATACCGTTTGCACCATCAATGCTTTCTTCCTGAAAATTAATTGCAAATAGATTTGAGTCTGTCCATTCGTGGATATAGTCGTCTATGTTGTCGGAATAATTTCTTCGTCCGATATTGATTTCATCACCATCAAAAGTGAAGTCTTCCCATTTTACATCTTCAGATATGATTGAAGATTCTGAATCATCATCAGCATTTAAAACGATATCAAAAACATTGATTTCACCAAGATTATCATGGTCTTTAAGATACTCTATTGTACCAGCGAAAGCATTTTCATAGTCAGCCAAGCCATGAACAAAAATAATAGGATAAGGAAGTTTGTTTTGTGAGAAACTAATAGTTGAATATGACAGACATAAACTGCCTAGCAAAAAGTAAAAAAGAAATTTCATATCTTTAGCTGTATTAAGAAACAAAAATAGCGAAAGGAATTCATTATTCAAAGCGAATTTATATCAAAAAACATAATTTAAGAATGAAATTAAATTTATTGTGTAATTAACACATTATAGCGTATTTTCGATGTATAGAGAAGTTTATCAGTTTTTAGTTTTCCTTCGTTTTGTTTCGGCTACGCTCAGCATAAGATGCTTAGGGTAAAATCGGTTCAACAGTTCAACAGTTTCGCAGTTCTTCGGGTTTCCGAACTTGAATTTGAAACTTATTTCTTACACTGGTTTCACCACAATATTCACAATTTTCTTAGGAACAATAATCATTTTAACGATTTGTTTTCCTTCGAGCCATTTTGCGGATTGTTCGTTTTTCAATACAGCTTCTTCAATTTGTTTGTTATCCATATCAATAGGTAAGTCTAGCATAAAGCGCATTTTGCCGTTAAACGAAACCGGGTATTTGAAACTATTTTCACGTGTATAAAGTTCGATAAACTCAGGCCATTTTGCTTTCGTAATATTTTCTTTGTATCCAAGTAAAGACCAAAGTTCTTCTGCAATATGTGGGGCAAAAGGTGAAATCAGAACAGAAAGTGGTTCGAGAATTCTGCGTTTGTTGCATTTACCAAGATCGTTTACACATATCATAAAATTGCTTACACCTGTGTTAAATGAAAACCTTTCAACATCGTCGGTGATTCTTTTGATGGTATTGTGTAATATTTTTAGCTCTTCTTTAGTCGGATCGTCGTCAGAAACAACAAAATTGTTGTTATCGTCATGATATAAACGCCAGAATTTCTTAATAAATCTGAATACACCTTCGATGCCATTTGTATCCCATGGTTTTGCCTGTTCTATTGGTCCCAGAAACATTTCGTACATACGTAATGTGTCAGCACCATATTTCTCCACTAAGTCATCAGGGTTCTGAACATTGTGCATTGACTTAGACATTTTTTCTACTTCCCAACCACAAACATATTTCCCATCTTCTAGAATGAATTCAGCATTTGCATATTCTGTTTGCCAGTTTTTAAATTTGTCGGTATCCAAAATATCATTATCAACGATATTTACATCTACGTGAATTTTTTGAGTTTCGTACTTCTCTTTAAGATTTAAAGATACGAATTTGTTTTCCCCACTTATTCTGTAAACAAAATTTGAGCGTCCTTGAATCATACCTTGATTAATCAACTTTTGGAATGGTTCATCTTTTGGAGTTAATCCAAGATCAAAAAGGAATTTATTCCAAAATCTTGCATAAATAAGATGGCCGGTGGCGTGTTCTCGTCCTCCGATATATAAGTCAACGTTTTGCCAATAATTAATAGCTTTTTCAGATACTAATTCCCAATCATTATTAGGGTCCATGTATCTAAAGTAATAAGCCGAAGATCCTGCAAAACCAGGCATTGTAGATGTTTCGAGAGGATATCCGTCGAATGTTTTCCAGTTTTCTGCTCTTGCCAATGGTGGTTCTCCATCTTCAGTTGGTAAATATTTGTCAACTTTAGGAAGTTCTACCGGAAGTTCTTCGATACTCATTGCATGCGGCACGCCATCTTTGTAATATATTGGGAAT
Source organism: uncultured Bacteroidales bacterium (assembly GCA_964622935.1). Classification (GTDB taxonomy): domain Bacteria; phylum Bacteroidota; class Bacteroidia; order Bacteroidales; family ML635J-15; genus Bact-19. Next base: position 9,090 of record CAZUQY010000085.1, read on the forward strand.
GGTTCGCCCCAGTATCTCTGACGACTAAAAATGGCATCTCTCAAACGAAAGTTTATCTTTTTTTCACCGATACTAAGCTGAACAATTTTATCAATTACTGTAGTCATAGCATCTTTTACTTCCATGCCGTCAATAAATCCTGAATTTATTAAGATGCCTTCTTTTGAATCGTAGGACTCTTCCCAATCAGATGTTGGTACAGACTTTTCATCTTTTTCAGAAATAACCTGAATAATAGGAAGTTCGAAATGTCTAGCAAATGCAAAATCGCGACTATCATGAGCAGGTACTGCCATAATTGCTCCAGTTCCGTATCCGATTAAAACATAGTCGGCTACATAAATTGGAATTTCTTTTTTAGTAAATGGATTTATTGCATAAGAGCCAGTAAATTGTCCGCTGACTTTTTTCTCTGCCATACGATCAACATCCGAACGGTTTTTAGAAAGGGTAATATATTCGTTAAGCTCTTTTTGATTATTTTTTGTGCCCAGATTTGAAGCAAGATCGTGTTCGGGTGCAAGCACTATATATGTTGCACCAAAAATTGTATCAGGACGGGTTGTAAAAACTTCGATTTTTTCATCTCTGCCTTTAATGTCAAAGATCATACTTGCACCTTCGCTGCGTCCAATCCAGTTTGTTTGGATGTCTTTTACAGGGTCCGGCCAATTTATGTTTTGTAGTCCGTCAAGTAATCTTTGTGCATAAGCGGTGATACGAAGCGACCACTGTTTCATCATTTTTTTCTCAACAGGATAACCTCCTCTTACTGAAAAACCATCAACAACCTCATCATTAGCGAGAACGGTACCAAGTTTAGGACACCAATTTACTGCGGTGTTTGATAAAAACATTAGTCGATAACACATTAAAATCTCGCGTTGTTTTTTATCCGACATGCCTTTCCACTCTTCTGCTGTGAAATTATCATGTTCAGAATGAACTGCTGTTATCTCTGCTGATCCACTTACCACAAATTTATTAATGAGTGATTTTATCGGATATGCACGATCTAGAACAGTGTCATAATAGTGTTTATATAATTGAATTACAGTCCATTGTGTCCATTTGTAATATTTTGGGTCACTTGTTCTAATTTCACGACTCCAGTCAAAAGCAAATCCAATATTGTCGAGTTGTTGACGATATCTTGCAATATTCTTTTCTGTTGTTACAGCTGGATGGGTTCCGGTCTGAATTGCATATTGCTCAGCAGGTAATCCAAATGCATCATAACCCATTGGGTGTAATACATTAAATCCATTTAGCGTTTTGTAGCGTGAGTATATATCAGAACCAATGTATCCTAAAGGATGTCCTACATGTAAACCGGCTCCTGATGGATAAGGAAACATATCAAGAACATAAAATTTAGGCTTAGTTTTATCAATTTCAACTTTATATGTTTGATTTTCGCGCCAATATTT
>CAZUQY010000086.1:0-10392 GCA_964622935.1 uncultured Bacteroidales bacterium
GATTAGAAACAAAGTTGGATACCAATTCAAATTCTTTTTTAGCAAATAAAAAAGCATTTCTAGAGATTTTAAATAAATACAAAAAAGAGCAAAAAAGAATTCAGAATCTTGTGCCGGAAGCAAGAATAAAAAAGCATAAATCTAGAGGAAAGTTGCTTGCAAGAGAAAGGATTAATCTTTTAGTTGACCCTAATACTCCATTTCTAGAGTTGTCACAACTTGCAGCTTATGGTATGTATGATGACGGTTTCCCAGGAGCTGGCATCGTTACAGGTGTTGGAGTAATTCATGGTCGCGAAACCATTATTATTGCAAATGACGCAACTGTCAAAGGTGGTACTTATATGCATCTTACAATTAAAAAGCATTTAAGAGCGCAGGAAATTGCAATGCAAAACCATTTGCCTTGTGTTTACCTTGTTGATTCAGGTGGAGCTTTCTTGCCAGAACAAGACACTGTATTTCCAGACAGAGACCACTTTGGACGTTTCTTCTTCAATCAAGCTCAACTTTCTGCTGCCGGCATTCCACAGATTGCTGCAGTTTTAGGTTCTTGTACTGCCGGTGGAGCTTATGTACCTGCAATGAGTGACGAAACTATTATTGTAAGAAATCAAGGAACTATTTTCCTTGGTGGACCTCCACTTGTAAAAGCTGCAACTGGCGAAATAGTTACCCCTGAAGACCTTGGTGGTGCAGAAGTTCACACTTCTATCTCTGGGGTTGCCGATCATATTGCCGAAAATGACGAACATGCAATAAAAATTCTCAGAAGCATTTTTGAAACTATGAAGTTCAAGCAAAAACAAATGCTTGACCTAGTTCCTATCGAAGAACCTTTTTACGACCCTGAAGAATTATATGGAATTGCTCCTGTTGATTTTAAAAACATGCTCGACCCACGCGAAATTATCATGCGTATGGTAGATGGAAGTAAATTTCATGAATTCAAAGAAAAATACGGAACTACAATCGTTACTGGTTTTGCTCGAATAATGGGCTTTCCTGTTGGAATTATTGCTAATCACGGGATTTTATTCTCCGAATCTGCTTTAAAAGCTACCCACTTTATAGAACTTTGTACTTCACGAAAAATCCCTTTACTTTTCTTACAAAACATTACAGGATTTATAGTTGGAAAAGAATACGAACGAAAAGGTATTGCTAAAGATGGTGCTAAATTGGTTCATGCTGTAGCAAATGCCAATGTTCCTAAATTTACAGTTATTTTCGGTGGTTCTTTTGGTGCTGGAAACTATGGTATGGCTGGTCGTGCTTTCGATCCAAGATTGATGTTTATGTGGCCTAATGCTAAGATATCTGTAATGGGTGGAAAACAAGCTGCTATTGTTCTTACAACTGTTAAGGAAGATCAATACCGTTCAAAAGGACAAACTCCTCCTCCTGGTGAAATTGAGAATCTCAGGAAAAAAATAGAAGATAAATATGAACATGAAGGCTCAGCATATTATAGCACTGCAAGAATTTGGGACGACGGAATTATAGATCCTGTTGACACAAGAAAAGTTGTTGCAATGGGGATAGCCATGTCACTTAACAAGCTATATCCTGATCAAAATAATGGAGTATTCAGAATGTAATAAATACAACTATGCAAAATTACGAAACAATAGAATTTGAATTAAAAGATAGTATTGGAACTGTTTGGTTAAACCGTCCTGAAGTTCATAATGCACTTAACGAACAACTTATTTCTGAAATCATACTCTGTTTTGATGAAGTTTCAAAAATGAAAGATGTACGTGTTGTTATTCTACGTGGTAGAGGCAAATCTTTTTGTGCAGGAGCTGACTTAAACTACATGAAAGGTATTGCTGAGTTCGGATACGAAGAAAATTATAACGATAGCAAAAAACTGGCAAAGTGCTTTAATGTAATTTACAACAGCCCTAAGCCTACAATCGCGATTGTACATGGGGCTGCAATAGGTGGCGGAAACGGTCTTTTAGCTGCCTGCGACTTTGTTTACTGTAATGATGATACCAAATTTGCTTTCAGCGAAGTAAAGCTTGGAATTGCTCCTGCTACCATTTCTCTTTATGTAAATAAAAGAATTGGAGAATATGGATCTCGTGATTTAATGATAACTGGTCGTAGATTTAAAGGAAAAGAAGCTGAATGGTATCGTTTAGCAAATAAATCATTACCTGCTGAAGAGCTTGATGATTATGTTGCAACAATAATAAAATCATTGCTTAGTAGTGGACCTGAAGCAATTACTGCATGTAAAGAACTTATTTATAAAATCTCTAATGAAATGGATTTTGAAGAGGCTATAGATTATACATGTCAAACAATTGCAAAACTTAGAGCTTCCGACGAAGGACAAGAAGGAATGGCATCATTCCTTGAAAAACGAAAACCTCGTTGGGTAATTGAATAGAATGTTCTAACTATTGAAAGAAAAACAAAAAGATGAAGAAAAGAAGAATTGAATTCAGCCTGATTTATAGAGATATGTGGCAATCATCAGGAAAGTATGTTCCAAGATGTGACCAATTAACAAAAATTGCCCCTGTAATAGTTGATATGGGTTGTTTTGCAAGAATTGAAACCAATGGTGGTGCTTTTGAACAAGTAAATCTATTATTTGGCGAAAATCCAAATACAGCTGTTCGCGAATGGATCAAACCATTTAATAAAGCAGGAATTCAAACTCATATGCTCGAACGTGCTTTAAACGGAATTAGAATGTTTCCTGTCCCTGCTGATGTGCGCCAACTTATGTATAAGGTTAAGAAAGCACAAGGTGTTGATATTGCACGCTCTTTTTGCGGATTAAATGACCCTAGAAATCTGGAATTATCTGTAAAATATGCAAAAGAAGCCGGAATGATTTCACAAGCGGCTCTTAGTATTACTCACTCACCTGTTCATAGTGTAGAATATTTTATGAAAGTTGTGGACAAAGCTGTGGAATATGGTACCGACGAAATATGCCTTAAAGATATGGCAGGAATTGGTCGTCCTGTTACTTTAGGAAAACTTGTTCACGCAATTAAAACAAAATATCCTAAAATAATTGTCCAATATCATGGACATTCTGGACCAGGCTTCTCGGTTGCTTCAATGTTAGAGGTTGCAAAAGCTGGCGCCGACATTATGGACGTAGCCATGGAACCACTTTCATGGGGAATGGTTCATCCTGATGTAATTACTGTAAGACACATGCTTATAGATGCTGGATTTGATGTTCCTGACATTAACATGAAAGCATACATGGAAGCTCGTGCACTTACTCAGGAATTCATAGACGATTTTCTTGGTTATTTCATCGATCCTAAAAACAGATACGTTTCATCTCTAATGATTGATAGTGGTTTGCCAGGTGGAATGATGGGAAGCCTCATGGCTGACCTTAAAGGAATACACCAAGCAATAAATATTGGTTTGGAAGCTAAGGGCGAAAAACCACTTACCGAAGACGAATTGCTTATAAAACTATTCGAAGAAGTTACACATATTTGGCCAATGATGGGATACCCACCTTTGGTAACTCCTTTTAGTCAATATGTAAAAAATACTGCTCTTATTAATGTGCTAAATATGTCACAGGGTAAAGATCGTTTTACAATGGTTGATAATAATACTTGGGATATGTTACTAGGTAAGGCTGGTATTTTGCCTGGGAAAATCGATCCTCTTTTTGAAAAACTTGCAAAAGAACAAAACCGTCAATTCTACACAGGTATCCCACAAGATGCATATCCAAATGTTTTAGATAAGTATCGCAAAGAAATGGAAGAAAAGGGTTGGGAAACAGGCAAAGACGATGAAGAATTATTCGAATTTGCAATGCACGAAACTCAATATCGCGACTATAAATCAGGCCTTGCTAAAAAACGTTTTGAAGAAGAATTAGAAAAACTTAAAACACCAAAAAATAATACAGTTATCGTGGAAGAACAAAAAAAAGAAACCCGCTCTTGTACTTATAGCAATAGGCCTGCTGACAAAAACATGGCTATTATTGCTTTAGTTTTACACAGTCTTAATAACGACGAAGCTGAACATGACAAATCTTGTTGCCATGAAACTGATATTTGGAAAACAATTGGTTTTTGGAGACCAAATATGGAATTAACAGTTCTACATAATGGCGTCGAAACTACTGTTCGGGTTAAAAATCGTCAAAGTAAAGAATATACTCTTAGCTTTGGCAATAGATCATACAACTGCAGTATCTACTATTATGGCCAGTCTGAACTTGATTTTTATATTGAAAAAGATTGCTTTAATGCTCAATTTGAACCAGCTCCGGGCGCTGCGATTAAGGTTACAATTAATGAAAAGAGCTTTGATGTAAAACGTATGGATATCCTAACTGATAGCACTGTAATTGAAGTTGAAACAACGGCAAATACAACAAGTGTTGGTAATTCGCAAACCTCTGGTGTAAGTTCTCCAACTGTATTAAAACAAGACATCACAGTTAACTCTCCTATGCCTGGTAAAGTGTTTGAAATCGTGGCAAAAGAAGGTAGCATGGTTAAAAAAGGTGACACAATTATTATTGTAGAATCAATGAAAATGGAAAATAGCGTATTGGCACCTGTCGATGCAATGCTAATGAAAATTCTTGTTTCCAAAAACGATACAGTAGATGCTACTACGAAACTTTTTACACTAGGAAACAATCCTAATGCAGAAGTAAAAAAAGAAGAAGTTGCCATAGCACCGGTAAAAACGGAATCTTCAATTAAACCAGTTTCTGAAGCACCAAAAACTGCTCAAGAACCCTTTACTGCTAGCCAAGGCGAAGTAGGATTAACATCCCCTATGCCAGGTAAAGTCTTCCAAATTCTTGTTAAAGAAGGTAATCAAGTTAAAAAAGGTGAAACTATGATTATCATTGAATTTATGAAAATGGAAAACCGAGTGCTTGCATCTAGAGATGGCATCGTTAGTAAAATCAACGTTTCGGAAGCCGAAAGAATTGAATCAACAACAATTTTAATGACATTAAAATAATATCAAAATAATAACCATCAAACAATTAAACTATGGATTTTAAATTATCACAAGAACAACAATTTATTAGAGAGTCGGTTAGAGATTTTGCTGAAAGAGAAATCAAACCATTGGCTGAAGGATTAGATAGAGACGAAAAGTTTTCTCCCGAACTAACTAAAAAAATGGGAGAATTAGGCCTTTTTGGGATGTACTTACCTGAAAAATATGGAGGACAAGGTGTCGACACCCTTTCTTATATAATTGCTGTTGAAGAAATTGCTAGAGTCGACAGCTCACAAGCCGCGACTTTAGCTGCTCACAATTCACTTGGTATAGGACCAATTTACTACTACGGAACAGAAGAACAGAAAATGAAATATTTACCAAAACTTTGTTCTGGCAATCACTTATGGGGTTTTGGTCTTACCGAACCTGAAGCAGGTTCCGATTCACGTGGTTCAAAAACCAAAGCTTTTCTGAAAGACGGTATTTGGCATATTGATGGTAATAAAACGTTTATCACGAATGCTTCAAATGAGTTAGCTCTTGGCTCAACAATTCAAGCCGTTACGATTGGTGAAAACGATAAAATGCAATTTACAACTATTATTGTTGAAAATGGAACTCCAGGCTTCACCCAAAGAGCTATGAAAAACAAACTTATGTGGCGCGCTTCTGATACTGCTGAGTTGTTTTTAGATGACTGCAAAGTTCCTGAAGCAAACCTTCTCGGTAAGGTTGGACAAGGATCAAAAATTATGTTAAGCACACTTGACAATGGTCGTCTTTCTATTGGAGCAATGGGTCTTGGTCTTGCTCAAGGAGCTTTCGAAATGGCTCTAGAATATTCCCAGCAAAGAAAGCAATTTGGAAAACCAATTTGTAAATTCCAAGCAATTGCTTTCAAATTAGCTGACATGGCATTAAAAATTGAGTTAGGTCGTAACTTATTGTACAAAGCATGTTGGTTAAAAGACAACAAAATACCATTTGGCAAAGAAGCAGCAATGGCTAAACTTTATTGTGGTGATATAGCAAAAGAAGTTGCTGATGAAGCTGTTCAAATTCACGGTGGTTACGGTCTTATGAAAGACTATGCTATTGAGCGTTTTTACAGAGATCAAAGACTACTGCAAATCGGAGAAGGAACCGCTGAAATTCAAAGACTTGTAATTTCACGACTTATTGGTTGCTAATTCAATTTAGAAAATAAAATAAACGCTGTTGGAGTTAATACTAACAGCGTTTTTTATACACTCCCATTCTTGCTTTTCTGTTTTGGTGCTTTAGTAGCCTCAAAGCAACAAAGACAAAACACAGATTATTCCCAATTCAAATCTAATAGTCATTTTATTTTTATAATATTGCAAAAGATAATGACAAAACAAGACAATCATATCAAAATTACTGAGTCTCCACGAGAATCTTTTCAAGCTTGTAAACACCCATTGAGCACTGAACAAAAAGCCGATTATATCAATATTTTACTAAAATCCAACTTTGATACTATTGATATAGGGAGTTTTGTTTCATCCAAAGCCGTTCCACAACTTAGCGATACTGCAGAAATTCTTTCAAAGCTAAATACTGATGTCAAGAAATCAAGAGTTTTAGTTTCGATTGGTAATTATAAGGGTGCCGAAAAAGCTTGTCAATATTATATAATAGACGATATTGGCTTTCTTTTCTCCGTTTCCCCAACTTTCTTAAAGCTAAATATCAATTCAAACACGCAACAAGCATTAGAAAGCATAAAAAAAGTAAACAACTTATGCTTACAAAATAGTAAAAATCAAATTGTAAATCTATGTCTTGCATTTGGAAATCCTTATGGTGATAAATTTCACCCCGATGATGTTCTAAATTCAGTTGACAAACTTCAAAATTTAGGCATAAAAACCATTGTATTAGCTGACACATTAGCTTGTGGTGATGATAAAATTATAAAAACAGTATTTCAAACTTGCATTTCAAACTTTCCAGATATTGATTTTGGTTTTCACCTACATAGCGATTCTTCAACCTGGCACAAAAAACTAAACGCAGCATACAAAGCAGGTTGTAGAAACTTCGATTCAGTAATTTTAGGTCTTGGTGGTTGTCCAATGTCCGGAAAGGAAATGATAAACAATTTAAGCACCGAGAATCTTATCTCTTTTTGTGAAAATAATTCAATTTCTCATGCCATAAAAAAAGAAGCCATAGAGGCTGCAATTCATAAAGCAAAAGAGATTTTCTAAGACATTAAAGTCTGGCTTTTGTATTGATTGATAAAACCTTACAACTATTTTTCTGTTAAATAAGCACAGTTATCAAAATCTGATAAATTAATTTTGATTTTATAATATTATATCTATATTTGTTTATCTGTGATGAATTTTAAATAGTAACTAAACAATAAATAAATAAAACTACAAAACTATGAATTATCCAAAGAAAGTAACGATTGGAGACGTTACGGTAAGAGATGGTTTCCAGCACGAAGAAAAGTTAATCCCTACTGAAGCAAAACTATGGCTTTCTGAACAATTGATTTTAGCAGGATTTAAACATATTGAGGTTACAAATTTAGGTAATCCAAAAGGTATGCCTCAATTTGGAGATGCTGACGAAATTCTTAGAAAAGTAAGAACTAGTAAAGTAATCAAACACCTTATTGATGATGTAAGCATTACTGCAATTACTATCCGTGAAAGAGCAGTTCAAAGAGCTGTTGAACTAAGAAAACAAGGCCTTGGTCCGGACAGAATTCTTATGATGGTTTCAACTAGTGAATCCCATCAAATGCAAAACTCCGGGATAACTATTTCTGAATATTTCAAAATGGCTGAAAAGCAAATTAAAATAGCAAGAGATGCAGGCCTAAAAGTTAATGGTACTGTTAGCACAATCTGGGGTTGTCCAATCGAAGGGCCAACAGAAATGTCAAAAGCAGTTGAATTTGCTCAAAGATGGTTTGATATTGGAGCAAGTGATGTAGAGCATGCAGACCATGATGGTTCGGCTTCACCAGATCGCGTTTTTAAGTATTACTCAATGATTATGGATCATTTTACAAATCCTCACAAACATATTGTTCATTTCCACTCTACAAGAGGATGGGGTTTGGCAAATGTTCTTGCTGCACTTCAGGCTGGAATGACAAACTTCGAATCTACTATGGGTGGAATTGGCGGACAACCTGCTAACTTTGTTAGTGGTGTTCCTGTTGCTGGTACTGGCAAATATTATTATAAAGATCCTAGTCTTGCTGGTATGGTAAGCACTGAGGACCTTGTAGTAATGCTTGACGAAATGGGAATTGAAACTAATCTTGATATAGATAAAATTCTCGAAATCGGAACAATGGTAGAAAAAATCGTAGGAAGAAAATTACGTTCTGAAACTATCAAATCTGGTAGAATTCCAAAAAACCTAAAATAATATTGATTTAAATAATAACTTAACGCAGGTGCAAATCTAATTTGTATCTGCGTTTTGTTTTACAATTTGTTTAATTGGTATATATTCAAAATATTTTACAAAAAAATCTGCTCATCTCAGAAAATGAAACGGATGGAACATCCTGATTTTTAATGAGATTTTCAAGAGATTATAAATTATAATCTCAAATAGAGGAAGATATTACAGAAGTTGGTTGGATGTAGAAATCACAAATTGCAAAGTCTAAAGAAAACACCTACCCATCTTTGTTTAATTTATTAGATGTTTTATAATTACAATTGAGATAATTTGAAAGGTAAAAAATAATATTTAATTCTTATATTTGTAATTTAGAGGTTTAACTTTTACAAATTATTAAAATGTCCTAACTATGGTAAACGAAATCGTAATAGTTATTAATCCAGGATCTACATCCACAAAACTTGCTCTATACAATCGAAATGGCGAGATAAAAAGCAATTCAATAAAACATGAACAGAGCGAATTGGATAAATTCAACAGAATTACTGACCAATTTGACTATAGATCAGGCATGATAAAGGAAGTTGTAAATACAATGTTAGAAAACAACAATTTTAAGGTTGTTGGAATAGTTGGCAGAGGAGGGATTGTAAAACCTCTTACAGGTGGGACATACAGAATAAACGAAGCCTTTATTAAGGATGCAAAAGAAGGAACTTATGGTGATCATGCTTCAAATTTAGGGAGTTTAATTGCAGATAGATTAAAAGATGATTTTGGTTTAAAGAACAGCTATACTGTTGATCCGGTTTCCAGCGGTAACATGTGGGGAAAGTCTGAGATTTCTGGAGTGCCTAGTATTAAAAGAGTAGGCCGTGGTCATCCGTTAAATATGAAAATGACAGCCAGAAAGATTGCAAAATTACAAGCAATTCCATTTAAAGATACTTGTTATGTAATAGCACATCTTGGTGGTGGAATTTCCATATCACTTGCTATTGGTGGAAAATTTGTTGATGTAAACGATGCTCTTTTAGGAATGGGACCTTTTTCGCCTAACAGAGCCGGGGCTTTGCCTCTTAGGGGTTTAATGGATTTGTGTTATTCGATGCCACGTAAAGATTTAGAATCGCAATTGTCAAAGAATAGTGGGCTAAAGGCTTATTTGGGAGCCGAAGATATCCGAGATGTTTTAAAAATGATTGAAGATGGTGATGAAAATGCCAGTCTTATTTACGATGCATTTGTTTATCAGATTGCAAAAGAAATAGGAGCATATTTTGCTGCATCCAAAGCAAAAGCACAAGCAATTATCATTACTGGTGGTATTGCTTACAGCGAAAAATTCATTAATGATTTAAAAGATTATGTTGGAAGCTTAACGGAATTTCATGTCTATCCGGGCGAAAACGAGATGGAAGCACTTGCAGAAGGAATTTTTCGCGTAATTGATAAAGAAGAAGAAGCTCAAGAGTATTAAATTATTGTTTGAATCACTTAAAATCCGAATTTTTAACTGATAAAAATTATTTTGTTTTGGAAAGGAAAAAGATAACGGCAATATGCTCCAGTTTAAAGATATGGAGTAGGTATAAAACCCCAAAACATTTTGATAAAACAGTTTGTAATCTCACAGATTAACATGAACTTTGTCGCATGACAGAAAAACAGAAACGCAAAGACCTTTTAAAAGGCTTGCAAAAAAATCAGGCATATTCATACCTGATTTTACTTGCTCTTGTTTCTGTTGCTGGACTACAGGCTTGGAGAACAATGTTCAACAACTTTGCAGTGGATGAAGTTCTCACTAATGGTTTTGGCGTAGGCTTAACTCAATCTATACGAGAACTGCCTGGCTTCTTAACTTTTTTGGTTGTTTACCTTTTGCTTTGGTTCAAAGAACACAGATTTGCTGCATTTTCAATAATGCTAATGGGAATTGGGATGGCATTAACCGGTTTTTTTCCAAGTCTTGGAGGTTTGCTTATCACAACATTTATCTTTTCAACAGGC
>CAZUQY010000087.1:0-10365 GCA_964622935.1 uncultured Bacteroidales bacterium
AATTGATTGATTTAATTGATATTCGTACAATTCTTGATAACAGTAAATCTCTGATTTTATTTTTCAAAAGAGATGACAAAAATGAATTTCCTGTATTAGGGACAAAAACAAATAATCTTGTTTTTCCAAAATATTTATCTGATCGAATAGATTCAGTTTTATCAAAAAGTGGAAAAATTAAAGATTCTGCTTCACCTGTTTTAAAAGAAATACGCAAGAGACTTTTCGAATCACAAAACAATGTTAGTAAGAGTCTGAACAGCATATTGGGTAAAATTAGGGCTAATGGATGGGTTAGCCGAGATCTATCAGCCACTATGGTAAACGGTAGGTTGGTTTTGCCAATTGAATCTACTTTTAAAAGAAAACTGGAAGGCTTAATTCATGATGAATCTGCAAGTGGCAAAACATCCTATATCGAACCCCGAGAAGTTGTTGAGCTAAATAACACAATTCGAGAACTTGAGTTTGAAGAGAATCGTGAAATTCAAAAGATATTATTTGAATTAACAGAAGAATTCAGGCCTTACCATGAAGAACTTAAATCAATTAGTAATCTTGTTACAGAATTAGATTTAATAAGAGCTAAAGCTATATTTTCGATTTCAATTGAAGCAATAAAACCTGCACTTGACGAAGATCCTCAATTAGATATTATTAGAGGGAAACACCCACTTTTATATCTTGCGTTAAAAAAAGAAAAAAAAGAAATTGTTCCAACAGGATTTAAATTAGATTCTGAAAATCGAATAATGCTTATTTCAGGTCCAAATGCTGGAGGTAAAAGTGTAGCTCTTAAAACAGCAGCACTTTTAACATATATGGTTCAATGTGGACTCCCAGTACCAGTTGGCGGGCAATCTGTTATTGGGCTTTTTGATAATATTTTTATGGATATAGGTGATGAACAATCTTTGGAAAATGATTTAAGCACTTACAGCTCGCACCTGATGAATATGAAGCATTTTCTTAAAAATGCTGATAATAAAACTTTGGTTTTAATCGATGAGTTTGGTTCAGGTACCGATCCTGTTATTGGAGGAACAATTGCAGAGGCGATTCTTGAAGAACTCAATAGCAAAGATTGCTTTGGTGTTATAACAACACACTATTCTAATCTAAAAATATTGGCATCGAATACTTTAGGCATCGAGAATGCTGCAATGCTTATAGATCAGAACAAAATGGAGCCCACTTTCATTCTTGAAACAGGTATTCCCGGAAGCTCGTATGCGATTGAAATCGCACAAAGAATAGGATTGCCACAGAGTATTATTGAAAAAACAAAAGAGAAAGCTGGTGGTGATCAGGCCAATATGGATAAGTTTCTTCGTAGGGTTTTGCGTGATAAAAAATATTGGGAACGAAAGCGCCAACAGATTCGGATTCAAGAGAAGAAATTAGAAGAAGTTATAGATAAAAATGTAATTGAGCTTGAAACTCTAAAGCAAAAAAAGAAACAAATATTTGAAACTGCAAAGAAAGAGTCTGAACAGCTTCTTAATAATGTAAACCGTCAAATTGAAAATACGATAAGGAAAATCAAAGAAAGTCAGGCAGATAAAGATATTACCAAAGAAGCTCGTAAGGAAATTGAGGATTACAAAGCAGAGTTTAAGGCTAAAACTGATAGCGATAATGACGAGATTGCTAGGAAATACGAACACTATAAAAAGAAACAAGAAGAGCGTAAAGCCCGTAAAGATGAAATAGAAAAACCCAAAGAGCTAGAATTTGTAAAGATTGACGAGAGCAAAATAAATATTGGTAGTAAAGTTAGAATTAAAGGTCAAGATGTTATTGGTGAAGTAACAGATATGGGTGAGAAAAATGCAGTGGTAAGCTTTGGAAATATGTACTCAAGTATTGATAAGGAAAAACTTGAAAAAGTTTCGGAAACGGACTATAAAAAACAAAATAAGTCTGCTGCTGGTCTACATTTTAATTACAACGACAAAGTTCTCAACTTTAAACCATATATTGATGTTCGAGGTGACAGAGTTGAAGAAGCAATAAGAAAAATAACCGAGCTTGTGGACGAGGCTATTATGCTAGATTTTAAAGAGTTAAAGGTTCTGCATGGCAAAGGCAGTGGCGTTTTAAGACAGTACATTCGTGATTATTTACGTACAATTTCCCAGATACAAAATTGTTATGATGAAGATATCCGTTTTGGTGGCGGAGGTATTACAATTGTTAAGTTGCAGTAGAATACAAAATTCATTTCCATAAAATTTTAGAAAACACTAATTAATCATACACAAACATTTTGTTTTATATATCTTTTTTTATATTTGTATAAATAAACCATGTTATGAAAAGATTCTATTTTGTTTTACTTTTATTTTTCTTCTTTCTTTCATTTGGATATGCTCAAAAGCAACAAGAAAAGAAAATCACGACACTTGGCTATGCATATAATTATGGAACCGGAGAAGTTGAGACAGGTGGTAAATCACTGGGTTTTGGTACAAAAATAATTGGCCCTGGTGATAAAATATATTTTGAGCTTATTTCAGGTAAGGCAAAAGACATCTCTATTGTTGTAGTAAACAAATATGATGTTTGGACAAATATATTAAATAGTGGTCGACTTGGCACTATGTATAATTATAATGGATATTTTAAACGTTATACTGAAAATAATGATTTCAGATCTTATAAAATTTCAGTCAATGGGTCACATAATCAATATGAAAGAGAAGCATGTGTGATAAAAGTTTGTTTGATATCAAAATCTACAATTAGAGAATCTGATTACAAAACTGTTCTTGAAACCGCTGCTCCAAATTACCAAAGTGAATATAAGGGCATTGCTTGTGATGGAGTTTCAAGTTTAAGAATTGATTTTTATTACCCCGGTAACTCAAGTATAAAAGTTGACATACCTGATTTTGGGGAATTCAAAATAAGTAATGGTAATAAATTATCTAAGGGTCAAAAAAACATCTCTCTTGATGAGGCTGGTCATTCATATATAATTTTCACTCCTCCTTTACAGGTTGATCAGGAATTATGGAAGGGACTAAAAACTATGTCTAAAGAATATTACGAGAGTATTGATGGCGAACTTGTTGATAACACTCCTAAGCATTGGGTCGACAATGAACTTGTTCCACTTATTCCTCACGATGTTAAAGATGGCGATGTATACTTAGATTTACTTCTTCCTGTAATCTATTCAGATATAAATTCAAAATTTGAGACAAACGTTCAGATTATCAAAGTAACTCGCCCACCAGTAATATTTGTACATGGATATTTAGGCAGTTCGGCAACATGGCAGGGCATGGGTTTAAATCTGGGCAATTATGGGTTTCAAATATTTGTTGAAAATTATCTCACTGGTGAAGGCTCAATCGGAGACCAATCTGAAAAGTTAGCAACAGACATTGAGGATGGTTTAGAAGGTATGAATAGTAGTGGAATTAAAATAAGTAAAGTTGACCTAATTGGACACTCAATGGGAGGACTAATTATACGACATTATGTTCAAAATGATTTGTATCAGGATAATGTAAGAAAAATTATTATGGTTGGTACGCCTAATCATGGAGTAGGTAGTATGGGATACTATATTGGTAAAATGGGATCAGCATGGAAAAAACAACATCAGAAGGCCATATATGAGTTGAGAGAAAATAGCCGTTTTCTGCAACAGTTAAATTCTGGCGAATATGGGGGAGCTCATTTAGTAAAAGGAATAGAATATGGAAATATTTACACAAACCCTTGGGATTATGTAGTCTGGGCAAGTTCTGCAAGATTAAACATGGTACCTTCGTCTATAATTTATGGTGTTTCTCATTCTACTGATATTAGTTCCACTGCAATAACTAATCACCCTTCTGTTGAAAGCCAAATTATTACTTGGTTGGGAATGGAAATTAGACGCGCTCCTAATATTTATTTAAAAGCTGAGTTATCCCGGGCAAGCAAGGGTGAAATATATAGGACATATTTTCCGCCGGGAAGTTACAATATAAAAGAAGAGAAAATAACTTCATTTCCATGCGAATTTAAATTATATCACTCATTAAAAACAGGAGAAGGAAAAGCTATTCTTCATCTTAAAGCCGGCAACAAAATTTGGGGTTCGATATTCGTTTACGAAAACTCAGAAATTCATATTGGGTCATGTAGTCCTGACTGGATGGAAATAAGGCTGCTTAATGGGAGTGCTCAATTTAAAAGCATAAAAGCAAATGGTTGCCATTTTCTTGTGCAGATACAGGATAAGGACTCCTCAACTGACGATGGTGGAAGCTTCTCATTTAATCCTAGAGCAACAGTAAAAGGTTTGGATACTGAATTTGCTATTGAATATGAAGGTGACGAAATTAAAGTTTTCGGCATGGAAGGTAAAATGGAAATTTTAACCGATTTAACTCCAACCGGTAAGCCGGTGACAATTTCTGACAAAGAATCTGTAATAATTGAAAACAATCAAATAACAGAAACAAAATATGAAGAACCAAAATGGACAACTGATTTAAATGAAGAGGTTGATGAAAAAACCGGTGAAGAAATTGTCGAAAAGGACAGCAAAGAGAGAAATAGTACAGCAAACGAAGCTGGAAGTATTGTTGTTTTACTTATTGGATTAGGGATTGTCTTGTTTGTTTTGGCGATTGTGATTCTAATAATTGTTTTAATCGTTAAAGCGATTAAGAAGGGGAAGGCATAATAATAATATGGTACAAAAAGTTTGAACGCGATTTGTTTGTTGTGATTGAAATTAGGTAAATAAATAGAATTATAAAATATGAAAAAAAATAATCAAGCAATTGTTGTGATATCGATTATTGCAATGATATTCAGTTTTAGTTCTTGTGATTGGTCAGGTAAAGATAAAAAAGAAGAAACTGTCATAGTTTCAGGAATTGTAACAGATGAAAATAATTACCCATTAAGTGGAGTAGAAGTTTCATTAGGTGACGAAACGGTAGTAACAACAGAAACTGGCACATTTGTGTTAGACGAATACGAAAAAGATCATGATGATGCAATTGTTAGTTTTAAAAAGACTGGATTTTATTCAACAACAGGAAGAGTCGAAAAACTTGAAGAAGTAAATCAGATACAGGTTTCGATGATTAAAAGTGGTTTTGTGTCTAACTATGTTAGTAATGGGACCGGGTTTAGTAATCAGAATGGCGGAAAACTACGTTTGTCGGATGGTTCGGAAATTGAATTTGAAAGTGGCTCTTTGGAATCTACAAGTGGATATACAAGTATTAGCATGACCTTGATTACACCTGAGCAATATATGTTTAGCTCATTAGTACCAGGGCAAGACTTAAAAGCAGAGTATGATGGCAAAGAATATCAACTAATGGCTTATGGACTTTATTTTATAGAAATCTATGATAGTAATAGTAAATCTCCAGCAAGTATAAACTCTTCAGCAACATTAAAAACAGCAATTCCTGCAGCAGATGTTAATTATATGCCAGACGAAATGGAATTATGGTCATTTAATGAAGACAAAGGCGTTTGGCAATTTGAAGGCACTGCAGCAAAAGAGGGAAGCTTTTATGTTGGTGAGGTGGGGCACTTTAGTGCATGGTTAATTGGTATGTCAACAGACAAGACTGCAACAGTAAAAGGTAGTGTAATTGATAGAAGTGGTCGTGGAATAAATGGACAAATTGTTCGTGTTTCTCAAACTTCTGCTGTAACGGATAAAGATGGTAATTATAAAGTAGTTGTTCCTGCAGCTCAAGAATTTGTAGTTGGGATGAAGTATAAGGGGTTTGAAATTAAAATGGATGCAGGACCTTTAAATGCAGGAGAAGTTCTTGAAATGGACTTGTCTGTTCCGGCAATGACAATTGTTACTGGGGAAATAAAAAACTGCAACGATGAACCAATTGGGGGACAAGCAACTTTAACTTGGGGAGACCCAGACTTTTCAACTCAATTCGTCGAAAATGGCAAATTCGAATTGTCTGTTCCTTCTGTTGTTAAAGATATTACACTAACAATTCAGGTTGGAGATTCAATATCTAAAAAACAAATTTCTAATCTAGATAAAAAATCAGATATAGATGCAGGCGAATTTACTATTTGCATAGAAGATGAAGATGATGCAGGTGATATTGAAGAGGAAAAAGAAGAGGAAAAAGAAAAGACCCCAAAAGTTTCAACCGTAAACATTGCAGGTAAATGGAATTTTTTCGAAAGGTCAGATGGACAAAATCCTTTTAACTATTATTACATAGTTGTCAATGCTGATGGCACATATGAAGATTTTTATCAACCAAGAGGAGATACTTATGTTGGAGGAACAAAAGGGAATTGGAAAAAAGAAGGTTCGAAATATATTTTCTGGGACAGTTCAAACTCTTCCGAAACATTTACTCTTAATGGTAATGTTTTATCAAGAACAACTGAATCCGGATTGGTTTTTAAATTTAGAAAGTAAGGGAATTATATTAAAAGGGTAGTGCTTAAGGATTAAATTTTTAAGCGAGTAAAGCATCTAGTTCAAATAATGATTTTGTGTATGATTTTGTCACAGTATTTTTGCTGTTAGGAGAGTTTAATGGGACATATAATAAAACCAAAAATAAAAAGTAAGTTCCGCAGATTGGCTGGGAGGGAGTATTTTATATTCTTACGCAAAATTAAATGGTATCGAAAAAGTTCAAAATGGGCAAAGCAAGCACCATGTAAATCTTTTAAAAATCGAGTATTTGGTCACAAATCGATTATTTTGCGGCCATTAAAAAATGTTGATATGTACCTGCAGGAGAATAAAAGAACAAATCTTGAACTTGCTGTTTGCAAAATTAATAATGTAATAATAAAACCTGGAGAGACTTTTTCGTTTTGGAAACTTGTTGGGCGTCCAACAAAACGAAAAGGGTATAAGGAGGGTTTAATACTCAATCAGGGACAAATATCTAAAGATATTGGTGGGGGGCTCTGTCAGTTAGGAAATTTATTATTTTGGATGTTCGCACATACTCCGTTAACAATAAGCGAAAGACACCGCCACAGTTTCGATGTCTTTCCTGATATAAACCGATGCATCCCGTTTGGCGCTGGAGCAACACTTTCATATAACTATATCGACCTTCAGATTAAAAATACTACTGAAAATATTTTTTGCGTTAAACTTTGGCTTGACGAACAAAATCTTAATGGGGAGATTATAGCACAAAAGCCTGTTTTAAGTGCTTTTCGTGTAGAGGAACGAGAGCATAAGTTCTCGCAGCAAAAGTGGGGTGGATATTCGAGACATAACAGAATTTATAGGATAGAAACTATATCTAATGGTGATGAACTTGAAGAAATGTTGGTTGAGAATCATGCATTAGTGATGTATACACCATTTCTTGAAAACAAGTAATATCAAATTTGAACAAGTATGATAAAAGTTAAATAACTTTTTTATATTTGTTAACAAATTCTCTACCATGAAAAAAATATTCTTTCTACTGATTGCATTATTATCTCTTTGTGATTTTGGGTTTTCTCAACAAAATAAGATAAAGCATAAGACAACACGTGTTTTGGGCTATGCATATAATTATGGCACCGGAGAAGTTGAAATAGGTGGTAAATCACTGGATATTGATAAAAAAACTATTGGTCCTGGTGATAAAATATATTTTGAACTTGTGTCGGGAAAAATGCACAAAGTTTCAGTTGTAGCCGTCAACAAATACGATGTGTGGACCAATGTTATAAATAATGGCAAAGATGAAACTCAATATGTATATACATCGTATTTTAAGAAGTTTTATAAGAGTGATGACTTTAAATCTTATAAGGTTTTTGTTAATGGTTCCCATAATCAGTATGAAAAGGAGGCTTGTATCATAAGGATTCTTTTGATATCAGAAGAGAAGGTTACAGAAAAAGATTATAAGTTTGTTCTTGAATTAAAACCTCCAAATTATACGGAAAGTTATAAGGGAATTGCTACAGATGGAGTTTCTACGCTAAGAATGGACTTTTATTATCCTGGAAACACAAGTTTGCAAATTAGAGTTCCAAAATGTGGGACATTTGCACGTGCAAATAGGAATACAATTAGAGCAGGCAATGCTTCTATTAATTTAGATGAGTCTGGTCATGGATATTTGCTTTATACACCTCCAAAATATATCGATCAGGAATGGTGGGAAGAGCTAGTTAATGAATCTAATTTTACACCTGAAATGGGAATGCTGAATAACATTTCTAAGATTTATGTGGATTTGAAACTCCCAATAGTATATAAAGGTGCAGTGCACATTGGAGGTGGGAAGCTCGTAAATGATACGTGCATTATAAAATTATATCGTCCTCCTATATTGTTTGTACATGGTTTCCTTGGAAGCGGAGCAACTTGGGCAGGAATGTCTCAAGAAATTAATAATCTTGGTTTCTCCACAACTAGTAGAAATTATTTTGTTGGGGACGGTTCAATCGGTGATCAATCAGAAAAATTATCATTAGATGTTAAAGGAACAATTATTGACTTTACTAGAAAAGGAATTAAAATTACTAAAGTGGACATAGTAGCACACTCTATGGGGGGATTGATATCTAGATATTTTTTACAGAGTGAATTATATAATGATAATGTTCGAAAATTAATTACAGTAGGAACACCACATCATGGTGTTAGTAGTATCGGTTTTTATATCGGCAGAATGGGAACTGCATGGTACGAACTACATGAAAAAGCAGTTTATGAGTTGCGTGAAAATAGTGATTTTTTAAAAGATTTAAATGCAAGTGAAACTTCAGGTAGACATCTAGTTGAAGGTGTTGAATATGGAAATATATATGTTAATCCTAGTGATTATGTTGTAAGTGCAAGTTCTGCAAGATTAAATATGGTGCCTTCAGCTATTATGTATAGCATGTCTCATTCAACAGATATTAGCAAAAATTCAATTACTTCTCATCCTTCTGTTCAGAATCAAATTGTCTTATGGATGGGAGCTAAAATTGAAAGAACTCCTAACATTTACTTAAATGCAAGGTTGTCAGGAGCAAGTAAAGGAGAGGTCTATAGAACTTATTTTCCGCGTAACAGTTATACTTTAAAAGAAGAAAAAATAAATAAATTTCCTTGTAAATTTGAGCTCTATCATTCACTTAAAACTGGTGACGGTAAAGCCATTTTACACCTTAAGGCAGGAAATAGAGTTTGGGGATCTGTGTTTTTATATGCCAACTCAGAAATTCATATTGGTAATGCAAGCCCAGACTTAATGGAGATACGTCTCCTGAAGGGAAAAGCACAGTTTAAAAGCATTAAAGCAACTGGGGGTCATTTTATAGTTCACATTCATGATGAAGATTCGCCTTATTGTGAGAACGGAAACTTTACTTTTAACCCTAAAGCAACAGTTTTAGGGTTAGACACAGAATTTGCTATTGAGTATGTTGATGGAGAAATTTTTGTTGTTGGTCTTGAAGGGGATATGGAAGTTTATACTAAATTTGAACCTGGGGTAGAACCGGTGTTATTATCCGAATCTCAATCAGTAGTTATTCGTGATGATGTTATTGATGAATTACAATTTAAAGAACCAGATTGGATTATAGATTTAGATGATGTTATTGAAGAAGAGACTCAAGAAGAGGATTCAAAAACTGATGTCAATAATGATGACGAGAATTCAGATGAAGATGAAGAAAGTGGGATTTTATATATCTTGATTGGATTAGTAGTGGTTTTAATCCCAGTCATAATTGTAATCATAATTATTATTTTAGTTGTAAAATCAGTAAATAAAAATAAAAATAAAAAGTAATGAAAAAGAACTTATTTTTAACAATTTTAGCCACATTTTTTGTATTGGCACTTGGATTAAATTCATGTGATTTATTAACAGAGAATGAAGATGAAAAGAAGGAAGCCATAGTAATTTCTGGAATTGTAACCGATCATAGTAATTATCCTTTGAGTGGAGTAGAAGTTATTATAGATAAAGAGAAATACATAACTACAGAAACCGGAACTTTTTTGTTCGATAAATTCGAATCTAAAAAAGGAGAAACTCTTATCGTCGAGTTTGTTAAAGATGGTTTTTACTCTTCTTCTAGTAGTATAGAAAAAACTGAAGAAGTAAATCAATTACAGGTTTCTTTAATGAAGAAGGGGTATGTCCCAGGATTCTTAAGTACAAAAACACAGTTTAGTAACAATATTGGAGCAATTGTGAATCTTGCAGATGGTTCTCAAATTGCAATTCAAGGTGGTGGTGTTAAAACAAATAGTGGAAATACAAATATTAGCGTTGGTTTAATAGGCCCAAATGATTATATGTTTAGTAGTTTAATCCCAGGGCAGAACCTTAAAGCAGAGTACGAAGGCGAAGACTACGCCCTCGTCCCCTAGTTTAGCGGCGGGTCCTG
>CAZUQY010000088.1:0-10357 GCA_964622935.1 uncultured Bacteroidales bacterium
AACAGGCTTATCTGGAAACAATTCATTGAGCTTCTGCCAATCAGGCATTTTCTGAACTTCCCAGTCATTCTGGTCCCATCCTCTACCGCATAAAAAATCAGGATTGTATTTCGAATCATATTCTAATAATCTTTCAATAATCTCATCCATCGACAGTGTTCTCTTTAGATCACAATAAAGCGCAAGATTAGTTGCATATCCATAAAAATGGCAATGCGCATCATTAAAACCCGGCAAAACTAATGCAGAATCAAGATCAAATACCACATTATCCTGATACTTTGATGAAACGTCTTCAAAATTGCCCAATTCAACTATCACACCATTTTCCACCACAATACTCGTAACAGATAATTCGGTATATATTTCATTATAAATCGAAGCATTTTTGAAAATTTTCATTTCTTTCTGTGTATTTGGGATTGAACATGATACAAAAATAATCATACTCAGAAAAATCAGCAATTTTTGCATATTTTTATGTATTTTTATAGCACAAATTTAACAAAATTGGCTTGTTTTTTGCTATTAAGAAGAAAAGAAATACACATTGAAACACTTTTACTTTTACATAATAAGCATTATTTTCCTAAGCTCGACATCTTTTGGTCAAACCTTTAGAGTGTTAGCCTTTTCAGAAGATCTCAGTGACCTTTCTGCAATTAGTTCTGCACGTAAAGATGTAAATGACCAAAACTGTGCAATCATTAAAATTTTTACAAATCTTGATGCTTTATACTTTGAAACTCGTTTAGGCGTCGAAGGAGACATTGTAAATAAGACAGGAGAACATTGGATTTATGTTTCTCCAAAAGAAAAACAATTAAAAATCATAAAAAAAGGGTTCATTCCTTTGGAATATGCAATTCCTTTAAATATTGAAGAATCCAAAGTGTATAAAATGACTCTAACCGGAGGAAGCAACGAAGAAAACAATCAAAACTCGAATAGCCTGACCGAATTTGTAGTGATTGAAACCGAACCTGAAGGTGCACAAATTTACATCAATGATCAGCTAAAGGGCATATCGCCAATAACTTTTCCTTTACAAGAAGGAAAATATACATGTCGAATTGAGAAAGCACTTTATAAAACTGATGAATTTGATTTTGATCTGGTTGGAGGAAATACCCTAAGAATAAATAAAAATCTTACTGAACTAGATATATTTGGCAACATCTCTATCTCTTCGGATAGTTTTGCAGAAATCTATATCGACAACAAAAACGTTGGCATAGGAAACTATTCAGGTCGGCTGATTGAAGGCTTACACGTAATAAGAATTGAAGCAGAAAATTACAAAACATACAAAAAAGAGATATTGATAATTGCAAATAGAGATTATCTTATTGAAGAAAATCTTATAGTCAAGTTAGGTTTCATTTCTGTTCAATCAGAACCAATGGGCGCTTCAATTTTTATTGATGGTGAATTTGCAGGAACCACTCCAAAATTTATTAGAGAAATAAAAGTTGGCAACAGACAAATATCAATTGAAAAAGAAGGCTATGCTACATTTAAAGAGACAATAAAAGTCGAATATGACAAAACTCGAGAATACATTTATACTCTTAGCCAAGCACGTAAATTTTCGTTGAACTCAAAACCAGCAGACGCTGATGTATACCTTAACGATGTGCTAATAGGCACAACACCTATTGAATTTGATGTTGACTTCAATAACCACAACAAATTAAAAATAGTCAAAGATGGTTATCACACTGTTTTTGATGAGTTACCTAAAGAATCGGCATTATCAACCAAATCGTATAATCTTGAAAAGTTAAGTCTGGCAAAAAGCATTGAAAAGAAATCAAGCAATATCACTCCCCAACCTGTTAGTAAAAAAAGTAATAAATCCAATCGTAATATAAACCGAACAGGGTTAGGATGGTCAATTTCTGGACTAAATGACAGACCTGGAGGAGTAAACAGTTCTGTTTATCTTAATGTAGGCAATAAATCTCAATATGGTATATTTATAGATGGAGGATATCAGTTCAATAATTACAACAACAATTATATAGATGGGGTGGTGAATTTTCCTCGATTTACTATTGGAGGTTCATACAACTTATGGTTAAGTGATATTGTTGTTCTCGAAGCTTTTTTGGGATATGGCAGAGAATTCGCAACGGGCCTATCATGGGAAATATACGACTTATGGGATTATCCACCTGATATGGTTTACACAAAATTCTTTAAATTAGGTCTAAGAGCAGGTGTAAGAATATCTCCACATGCCGAATTATTTGGTGCATACAATCTAAATTACACCGATGGACCAGCCTATGATGTTTTTGGTGACCAAGCCGAAGTTAACGGAATAAAGTATAATTATCAAACAATCTTTCCAGACCGCGATTCAGAAAACTGGGAAATTGGGATTAGGTTTGTGCTATATTAAAGTTAGAAAAAGTATTTAGAGTGATTGAGTTATTTCTATTTGCCAATAAGGTTTTACTAAAAAATTTAGCACTCCGTTTTTTAACTACTTTTTTGCAGGAAAAAGCACATTTTCCAAATTCTAAACAAAGAACTCCAATACACTATCTGTAATATATTTCAAAGTATCATTATCCAATTCTGTATTCATTGGTAGAGACAGAACTGTTTCGCATAGTTTATCGGTGACAGGAAAATTAGCTGTATTAAAATTGTATCCCTGAAATGCTTTTTGATTATGCAAAGCAACAGGATAATAAACTGCAGAAGATACACCTTTTTCTTTTAAATATTCTTGCAAGGCTGCTCTATCAACATCTTTTAATATAAGAGTATATTGATGAAAGGTATGGGTTGATTTATTAAATCTAACAGGAGTTACAATTTTATCACAATTCTGAAAAGCTCTGTCATAATAATCGGCAGCAGCACGTCTGGCAGCATTGTATTCGTCAAGATGTGGAAGTTTAATGCGTAAAACTGCAGCCTGAATAGTATCAAGTCTTGAGTTTACTCCAATCCTATCGTGATAATATCTAACTTTCATTCCATGATTAACAACTGAGCTGATCTTTTCGTTCAAATCGTCATCATTAGTAAATATTGCTCCATCATCGCCATAACAACCTAAATTCTTTGAAGGAAAGAAAGATGTGCAGCCAATATGTCCAATTGTACCAGCTTTTTTTGTCCAGCCTTTTTCTGATGTAAAATCACTACCAATCGCTTGAGCAGTATCTTCAATTACGTAAAGATTATACTTCTCAGCAATCTCCATTATTCTATCCATATCTGCACATTGACCAAATAAATGTACTGGAATAATTGCTTTTGTTTTAGGCGTAATTGCTTTTTCAATTGCCTCTGGTGTTATTATAAAAGTCTCAGGATCAACATCCACCATAACAGGCACTAATTTTAACAAAGCAATGGTTTCAACTGTAGCAATGAAAGTAAAATCTGATGAAATAACTTCATCCCCAGGATTCAATCCTAATGCCATCATAGCAATTTGAAGAGCATCTGTTCCATTACCACACGGTATCACATGTTTAACATTAAGATATGCTGCTAGTTCAGCTTTAAATTCTTTAACATCCGTACCATTAATGAATTCAGTATTTGAAATGACTTTCATTATTTTTTCGTCAACCTCAGATTTTATCTTTAAATATTGAGATTTTAAATCAACCATTGGAATATTCATATACTCAAATTTTTATGCAAAAATAACATTATTGACCAAAACTAATATTTAATAAAATATGATTTTATAACATTTTTAATCCTTGACAAAAAAATAATCAATTTATCTATTACAGAATCCTTCATTTTGAAGTAAAATACTAGATATAACTACTTTCCATACCTCTGTTTATCAGCACAATAAGTAAGTACTTGAATCGAAAACATGTTTCTTAACATGCGAGAAGGAGATTAAAGGATTATTTAAAATTGTTTAAAACCATTACCTTTGTTGCTAGAGTAATTAATGTTAAACTTTAAATATTTCAAAATTATTTAGTTATGGCTAAGAAAAATGTACTTATCATCGGAGCTGCTGGGAGAGATTTCCACAACTTCAACACTTACTACAGAAATAATACTGAATGTAATGTAGTAGCTTTCACAGCTGCACAAATTCCAGACATTGACGGAAGAAAATATCCTGCTGAATTAGCTGGAGAATTATATCCTGCTGGTATTCCTATTTTTGCAGAGGACGAATTACCAAGATTAATTAAAGAATTAGAAGTAGAAGAATGTATATTCTCATATAGTGATGTACCTTATGAAAGAGTCATGAATATTGGCGCTTTAGTTAATGCATGTGGTGCTAACTTCAACTTATTAGGCCCTGGTAAAACACAAGTTAAATCAACAAAACCTCTTATTGCTGTTGGTGCTGTTCGTACAGGTTGTGGTAAATCACAAACTTCAAGAAGAATTGTTGAGTTACTAATGGAAGCAGGACTAAAAGTTGTTGCTATTCGTCACCCAATGCCTTATGGTGATTTAGTTGCTCAAAAAGTACAACGTTTTGCAACTGTTGAAGATTTAGCAAAACACAAATGTACAATCGAAGAAATGGAAGAATACGAACCACACGTTATTCGTGGAAACGTAATTTATTCTGGTGTTGATTATGAAGCTATCGTAAGAGCTGCAGAAAATGATCCTGATGGTTGTGATGTTATTCTTTGGGACGGTGGAAATAACGACTTCCCTTTCTACAAACCAGATATGTTAATAACTGTTGTTGACCCACATAGACCAGGTCACGAATTAAAATATTATCCAGGTGAAGCAACTTTAAGAATGGCTGACGTTGTTGTAATCAACAAAATGGACTCTGCTGGACCAGAAGCTATTCAAATTGTAAGAGAAAGCATTGCAAAGGTTAATCCTAATGCAGCAGTTGTTGACGCAGCTTCTCCACTTTCGATTGATAAGCCTGAACTTATTAGAGGTAAAAGAGTATTAGTTGTTGAAGACGGACCAACATTAACTCACGGTGAAATGAAAATTGGTGCTGGTACTGTTGCAGCTATGAAATGTGGTGCTGCTGAATTAGTTGACCCACGTCAATATGCTGTTGGTAAATTAGCAGAAACTTTCAGAATATATCCTAATATCGGAACTTTACTTCCAGCTATGGGTTATGGTCAAGAACAAATAACAGACCTTGAAAAAACAATTGAAAACACTCCATGTGATGCAGTTGTTATTGCTACTCCAATAGATCTTAACAGAATCGTTAAAATCAACAAACCAACCGTTAAAGTTGGATACGATTTACAAGAAATTGGAACTCCAGATCTTAAAGTATTTACTGACCAATTTATCGCTAAATTTGTTAAGTAGTAACATTTATATAAAATTGAAGAGCTCTCTTTTGAGGGCTCTTTTTTTATTGCATTTTATTTCTTATTTGTTGTATCTTTGCGCCAAATTACAAAATTGAATTAATGAATAATATTCGCAACTTTTGCATAATAGCACATATTGATCACGGAAAAAGTACGCTTGCAGACAGATTGCTTCAAATCACTGGATCAGTTACTGACAGACAGTTTCAGAATCAGGTGCTTGATGATATGGAATTAGAAAGGGAAAGAGGCATAACTATAAAAAGTCATGCTATTCAAATGGACTATGTTAAAGATGGCCAGAAATATATTCTTAATCTAATAGATACTCCCGGACATGTTGATTTTTCATACGAAGTTAGTCGTTCGATAGCGGCTTGCGAAGGTGCTTTGCTTATAGTTGACGCTACTCAAGGAGTACAGGCCCAGACAATCTCTACTTTATACCAAGCAATAGATAACGATTTGGAAATTATTCCAATTCTTAATAAAATGGACCTTGATGCAGCGATGCCTGATGAAGTTGAAGATCAAATTATTGAATTAATCGGCGTTGACAGAGAAGATATTATTCATGCCAGCGGAAAAACAGGCTTTGGGATAGATGATATTCTGGATGCTATAATTTCAAAAGTTCCAGCTCCAAAAGGTGATGTAAACAAGCCTCTTGAAGCATTAATATTTGATTCAGTTTACAACTCATTTCGTGGAATTATTGCCTATTTCCGAATTTTTAATGGAACCATAAAAAAGAAGGAACTTGTAAAGTTTGTAAATACAGGGAAAGAATATTATGGTGAGGAAATTGGAGTACTAAAGATGGGTAATAACGAGCCTAAAGATATTCTTGCTGCGGGTGATGTTGGATATATTATTTCTGGAATAAAAACTGCGGTTGAAGTAAAAGTTGGTGATACAATAACCAGCGTCGAGAATCCTTGTATAGGTGCAATTGATGGGTTTTCAGAAGTAAAACCTATGCTTTTTGCAGGTATTTATCCCGTTGATGCTGATGATTATGAAGAATTGCGATCATCAATTGATAGACTTCAACTTAATGACGCTTCTTTAACCTATACTCTGGAATCTTCTGCCGCATTAGGTTTTGGATTTAGATGTGGATTTTTAGGCTTACTACATATGGAAATCGTTCAAGAACGCCTTGATCGTGAATTTAATATGGATGTAATAACTACCGTACCTAACGTACAGTATTTAGCTCATACAACAAAAGGAGAAGTAATAAAAGTTCATAACCCTTCAGGAATGCCAGGACCAAATTACTTAGATTATGTCGAAGAGCCATACATTATCGGAACAGTAATTAGCAAATCTGCCTATATTGGGTCAATCATCAAATTAGTTATCGATAAACGTGGAATGCTAAAAAACCAGATATATTTAAGCACAGACCGCGTTGAACTTCATTTTGAAATTCCTTTAGGTGAAATTGTTTTCGACTTCTATGATAAGCTAAAAAGCATCTCAAAAGGATATGCCTCATTTGATTATTACCAATCTGGATATGAAAAATCAAAACTTGTTCGTCTTGATATTTTGTTAAACAGCGAAATGGTAGATGCATTATCAACTTTAACTCATGTTGACAATGCTCAATCTTTCGGAAGAAGAATGTGCGAGAAGCTTAAAGATTTAATTCCTCGTCAGCAATTTGACGTTGCAATTCAAGCTGCAATTGGTAGTAAAATCATTTCTCGTGAAACTGTTAAAGCCTTGCGTAAAGATGTTACAGCGAAATGTTATGGTGGAGATATTACTCGTAAACGCAAACTTCTTGACAAACAGAAAAAAGGTAAAAAGAGAATGCGTCAAGTTGGTAATGTAGAAGTTCCTCAATCGGCATTTTTAGCTGTGTTGAAATTGGATTGAAACTTGGGATTGAAATCTATTGTTTTAAAAAGGAATATGTTGCTACACTTGGTGTGATATGGTCATCCCATAGAACCATAAGCTCGAAACTATTGTTACTGCTTTGATATGATATAGTATATATATCGCCATAACCTTCCAATAAATCAAATCCGTAATATTTCTCTGAAGTTAATTCTCCTTTTACATAAAGATAAAAGAAATCCTCATTAGATGTTGTTGAATTTGACTCACTTTCTGCTAGATTTTCAACAAAAGGTTCATAGAAACATTCTTCTCCAAGGCATGACATGCTGAAAGATAATTCTTCATCGATTGTGATTTTCAAAGTTTTGAGCTTATTCAATAATTCATCTGAAATTTCGTAAGTGTAATCATTTTCTCCACTGTCAGTAATATAATAACCAGTGTGTATCCACTCTTCATTTTCATAATTATAATGCTCCATACTACTTGCACCTATGTAACCATTAATCGAATTTAGGTGGTATTCTCCTACAACTTTAGCAAGTTGGCTCTCTCTTGTTTCAAGTTTTTTAGACTTCTTGTTTTCATGTGTTCGTTTTTCTTTATGCTTTGATTGCTTTTCTTGGTCTTGTTGATTTGATTTTCTATCGGATTTATTGGAAGGGCTATTTGTGCATGAAAGTAGGAGAACAAGAGTAATAATGAATGCTAAAGTCTGTATAGTTTTCATAATAAATAGGTTTAGTTGTTTAGAGTATTCCAAATATAATAAATATTAATTGTTTGAAATTCACTTTAGGGAACTCAAAAAAATATGATTTTCAGACTTGAATTTAATAAATAAATGGGATTAGTCGTTTGGTTTGGTTTTTATAATCTTTATATTCCAAATCTTTTTGTTGGAGTAGAAGTTTTTCTTCGACATTGATTCGATAAATAAATGAAATTAGAACCGGAATAAATATTACGGCCAAACTTAACCAATTATTTAAAGATAATCCCAATCCAAGAAATGACAATAGCGAGCCGGTATATGAAGGATGACGAATGTACTTATAGGATCCTTTCTTTACCAATTTATGATTATTGTCAATTGCCAAGTCAACTGTGAAAAACTTTCCAAGAATGTAAACTGCGACAAATCTAATTACAACTCCAGAAACAATCACCAATAAACCGAAATAACCAAAATAATTAACCCTTATTATTGGAGCAGCAATATTGAATGCTATAAATACTCCGATTGATATCGATAGTGCAATTGTAATCCAAATAAATCTTAAGGAATTTTTATCCATATCTTTTGACTTATCGATTTTTGACCTAAATAATCTATTTAGAAATATCTCTGACAAAAACCAACAAACCCAGGTGATAATAAAAATATACATATTGTCCTATTTTTCATTTCTAATATTCCATTTTTTTCAAATAATCTGCATGCTTTATTAAAAGTCAACAAATTTTCATTTCCGCAAAATTCATAAAACTGAACGGCTTAATATATTTGGCATTTTATAATTTGATTAGTTTATACCTTTCTTTTCGATTCTCAGAAGCAATCTCAACGAAATATACAGCAGGTTTATTTGTAAACTCAAAACTATAACTAGCACAATTGATATCTTTTTCTTGATATACCAACTTGCCATCTGCTGTAAAAACTCTTAATGTTGGATTTTTTATTTCTCCAAAAGAAATGTTGACTTCCCCATTACTTGGGTTAGGATATATTTTAAAGTTTTTATTTAGATTAATAGTATTATTATAGGTTGGAGCTTCTCTTACACAACGAATAGAATAAGCATTTTGTGAATTGCGAGAATCAACACCGATTCCATTGTCCTCAGCATATAAATATCTAATATGTGCACCACTACCTAAATCTGTGCTAGTCCAATAATCTCCCCAATAATTTATTCCAGTGAAAGCTCCGTCACTAGATGTACGAGCTCCTCCAGCAACAGCAGTAAAACCAGAAGAGTTGAAATTAACATATGAAGATGAAGACCAATACCAAATATTATGATCGTCAGACTTTAGTGAACTTCCAATTGTCGTTCCAGTGTAGCCAGAACTTATTTCTGTATCAACAGTATTATCAAGGAAATATGTCATTTGATTCCAATCTTCGTGACTTGCTACATGCCATCCTGCTGGACAAGGATTTCGACTGTCAACAGCAACATAAGCATTATAGAGTGCTCCATAAATTTCGTCATAAGTTATAGAGTCATTTTCATAGTAGCACATTGCTGGTGTAATTGTGCTTGACCAAGTGCTATTGTCTGTTATTTCTGAAATTTGGTCACCATTACTGAAATGTTGGGTTCGAAGATTCTCAGCCATCCATTCTTGTTCTCCAATAATTACTGTTGGATATTCATTTCCTTCGTAATCAGTTACTGTTTGTGATATCGTTACAATATTGAATATTACTAATAATAAAATAGTTAAAACAATTGCTTTTGTTTTCATGGTTTAATCGATTATTGCTTTGAATACTATTAGTGTACACAAAACCGGTTAATAATTAGTTAGTTAAGGTCACAATTAAGCTATGTAAATATACGGAAAATTATTCAACTTGTTCAAAGTGAATTAATCGAAAGGGGAAAGCTTTAGTAATAAAACATAAGGAGAAGATTATTTTAAGTTAAAATCGTACGGCTTTTTCATACTAATTAATAATATTTAGGTGTACATTTAAGACTTCGTTCTCCTTTCAAATCAAAAATTGTTTTTTCAAAGGATGGGGGACCAAATGTTCCCTTAACATTGTTAGAAAAGCCAAACCCTTCTGTTGGAATTCCAAAATAGTTAGTATCTAATTTTTTATTGTTATTTTCATCATGAAAATACTTAAATGAATATTTTCCGGGTTTAATATCTTCAATTTTAACAATGCACTTATTTTCTCTTATATCGCCATAGAATTCTTTTATCATGTTTTCATTTTTGTCCAAAAGAACAAGTAAAACCTTCCCTTTATTATTTTGCAATCCCCCAATCTGAATTGTCAATGTATTTTGAGAATAAATAGTCATTGGAAATAATATCAAGATTACGAAAATTATTTTTAAGTAACTCATATTTCTTTTTCTATCAGTAAATTATAATTTTAGTTATAACTATGGTATCACCAAACATAAAGATATATCACAATAGTATTGTTTTTGATTTAT
>CAZUQY010000089.1:0-10334 GCA_964622935.1 uncultured Bacteroidales bacterium
ACAGTTAGCCGTTGATTTACAGTAGTTTATGGGTTTTCTTGCAGACACTAATTATATAGAAACTAATAATTCGGCAAAATCAACGAGTGCTGATATTGAGAATTTAAGAAGTCTCTATTATAACTTTAACACAACTGCTGTTTTGTCTAAAGGAGATACAAAGATTGTTGGAGAGAATAGTCCAAAAGTAATTCTTGTAAAACTATCTGATATAGATGCAGTTTACCAAAAGAATTCAGATTTAAGTGAAATTGAAATGTTGATAATCAATATTGAGGATGAGAAGTCTGCAAATTTAAATTTAAAAGATTTGAACAATTTGCCTAAACTAAAATACATTGTTTTTAAATCGGATTCAGATGTTAGTTCTAGATATATTAACTCTTTTATTGTTAATGCAAAAGATGTTAATTACACACTATTATATGATATAAGCATTGCTCAATAAGAATTTAATAAAAATACAGATATGAAAAAGAATTTACTTTTAGCCAAATACGCAAAGTTTTCCTTAATTCTAACAATCGTTATGCTACTATCAGGTAGCTTAAGTAGTTTAAAGGCACAAGTAATAAAATCGTTTACTCAGAGGAGTTCTCAATATACACCTGGAAAGTTGATTTATAACGTCAAAGGCGATTTTACTTTGCTTGGGAATACGAATCTAACTCTAGTGAGTTATGGAGATAATACATCAAACAATAATTCTATGATGTATGTTGATGTGGATAGTGACCCTTCTACATTAAATTCGTCTTCAGCAAATTTGAGTATGTCAACGGAGAATGGAGCCAATCCAAGTTGTTCAAATATTGTGTATGCCGGTTTATACTGGACAGGCAGATCACACAATGGAGGAACTAGTCCTTCAACTTTTTCTGTAACTAAAGGCGGCGTAACAGTAAATTTTGACAAACAAAAAGTACTTATGAAGGGACCTGGTGCTTCTGTATATACAACAGTAACAGCAAATTCTACTGATATTTATTATCCAGAAACTAATCATGGTCAAATGTATTCTGCTTATGCTGAAGTTACTGATTATGTACGTCAGTATGGAATCGGTAATTACTTTGTTGGCAACGTAGCTCTTCAAGAAGGTAATGGCGGTAGTACAGGTTATTATGGTGGATGGGGAATGATTGTTATTTACGAAAATTCTAAAATGAACTGGCGTGATGTTACCGTATTTGATGGACATGCATATGTAGCCGGAAGTGTAACAGCTAATTATACTATTCCAGTTGCAGGATTTAATACCGTTCAAAGTGGAACAGTAAATATGAAACTTGGTGTTTTGGCTGGGGAAGGTGATAGAAGCATATCTGGAGATTATTTGCAAATTCGTAATCATGCAAATACAAATTGGGTAGATCTTAATCATGCAGGAAACTCTACAAATAACTTTTTTAATAGCTCTATTT
The DNA here is from genome assembly GCA_964622935.1 of uncultured Bacteroidales bacterium. Taxonomy (GTDB): domain Bacteria; phylum Bacteroidota; class Bacteroidia; order Bacteroidales; family ML635J-15; genus Bact-19. The sequence continues at coordinate 1,425 of CAZUQY010000089.1, forward strand.
ATACTGGTGGAAATTCTAGAAATCCAAATCTTTTAAATAATACTGGTCTCGATATTTCAATGTTTGATATTCCAAATACTTTAAACGCTGTTATTACAAATAATCAAACCTCTGCTCAATTTCGATATGGAACGACTCAGGATACATATACAATATTTATGATGGCAATGTCTGTAGATGCATACATTCCAACTCCAGAAGCTCAAACAACTATTCAAAGCATTAATGCCGTTCCTTATGTTGCTGGAGATGCGTTAGTAGCTCAACCTGGGAATGAAATTGAAATTACTATTGACGTAAAAAATAAAGGAACGGAGCCGATTGATAATGCAAAATTAATTGTTCCAATACCTTTTGCGTCGTCGTACGTAAGTAGTTCTATTCAAATATTTTTCACTCCATTACCAACACCTAATAATGTGTATTTTGATCCTTCACTTGGTGCAAATGGTTCTATTGTTTGGGATATCGGAACATTGCCTTTACCTGCAGATCCTAATGATTTACTTGGAACTTTAACTTATAAAATTAAGGTAACTGATGATTGTGTAGTATTATCAAATGTAAATTGTGATCCAGAAATCATTGTTAATGGTTATATGAATGGAGTTGGACAAATAAGCCATACAGCTTTTACAAACCAGTCAACAATGCAAGGATACCATATAGCGGGCGGTTGTATTGGAGAACCTATTACAACACCTTATGTAATCGAAATTGATGCTGATTCTTATGTGTCCACAAATTGTGTTGCCACTCCAACGGTTCTTGAGTTTTTAAAATGTAACGTGGGTGCAAATATTCCTATTACTGAAGTTTCAGGTCATTTGCCTTCAGGCTCAAGATTTTACAATGAATATCCAGTAACAGGAACTTCTGTTGAATATACAATTACCAATCCATTTCCTTCGATTTTGGGTTTAAGTACATATTATGCTGTTCCTCCAGGATCTACTTCATGTTTTTTTGAATTTACTATAGAAGTTGTTGATATGATAACAACACCTATTGCAACAAGTCCTATTACTTATTGTCAAAATGATATCGCAAGTCCACTTACGGCAACAGCAAGTGATCCTTCTTATACTTTATATTATTATTCAACACTAGGTGGTTCGCCACAATTATCTATTACTCCTTCTACTGCAGTAGCTGGAACTTTTACTTACTATGTTTCTGAAGGCCTAGGTGGGTCTTGTATTAGCCCGAATAAACTTCCAATTGAGGTTATTGTTAATCCTTTACCAACAGAACCAACTGCTGCAAGTTCCGATAATGCAACTGTTTGTTTTAATGATGATGGAAACATTATTCTTACTGCAACAGATGGCTTAGGAGATGTTTTAAATTGGTACACAGGTTCTTGTAACGGTACGTTGATTGGAACAGGTAATAATTTAAGCATTGCTTCTCCAACTGTAACAACTACTTATTACGTAGCATGGGAAAATTCTTGTGGATTGTCAACTTGTGCTCAAACAACTGTTACTGTTATTCCTGAAATTATTGTGGGTCTTAATGTAACAGCAGAGATAAGTTATTTTGATGGTTCAGATGCAGAAATTACTGTTACAGCAAGTGGTGGTAACGGTGGATTTACTTATTCTCTTGATGGTGGAGCACCACAAGCTTCTAATGTTTTTGCTGGATTAACAGCAGGAACTTATGATATTACTGTCTTTGATAGTTTTGGTTGTTCTGTCACAACACAAATAACAGTTAATAATGCATTAGAAATTATTGCTGTAGATGATAGTGGTACAATTAACGGATATGACGGTGGAATTGCTGTTACAAATGTTTTAGTTAATGACCTATTAAATGGGTTACCTGTAGATCCAGCAGATGTTAATCTTGGATTTATAAGTTCAACGGACCCTAATATTACTTTAGTCGGTACAGATGTTATTGTTGCTCCGGGAACTCCTGCAGGAACATATTATCTTGTTTATGAAATATGCGAAATTGCAAATCCAACAAACTGTGACCAAGCAACTGTTACTATTACCGTTGAAGCTCCAATTATTGATGCCATTGATGATTATGGTACTGTTTTAAATGGAACTACTGGTCAAACAGATGTTCTTAATGTCTTTGATAATGACTTATTAAATGGCAATCCTGTTGATCCTGCTGAAGTTATTCTTACAGAAGTTACATCAGACCCAACAGGTACACTTACTTTAAACCCAGATGGTTCAATTGATGTTGCTCCAAATACTCCTGGTGGAACTTACACTTTAACTTATCAGATTTGTGAAGTTTTAAATCCAACAAATTGTGATCAAGCTATTGTTTCTATAGATGTAGTTAAATCATCAGATGTGTCGATTGTAAAATCTCATATTGATCCTTCAAATCTTCCTGTTGGAAGTATTGCCGGTCTTATAACAATTGCTCCTTCTGTTATTACAGCAGGAACAAAGATATATTACTATCTACAGGTAGATAATTTTGGACCAGACCGTTCGGTCAACGCTTTAATTACCGACATGCTTCCTGCTGGAATTACTAATCCTGAATTTTCATTAAACTTTGGAAACTCATGGTTCACATGGCCTGGCACAAGAATGTTGACTGATTTCGATTTCCCTGGAGAAAATCATATTTTAATTAGAGGTGATTTAGATCCAAATGCAACAGGAACATTAACAAATACTGCTACAATTTATAGTTCAGATACTTTTGACCCTGATTTAACAAATAATGAATCTACTGTAATTACAACAATTGAGCAATCTGCTGATTTGAATATTACAAAACAGGCTGTTGGAGCATCTGTTGTAATTGGTGGTCAGATAGTTTATCAAATAACAGTAACTAATTATGGACCAAGTACTGCAACGAATGTAATTATTACCGATGCTATTGATCCTGCTGTAATCTCTGGAGTTGAATACTCAATTGATGGCGGTAGCTCTTGGTTAAGTCCTTGGACGGGTAGCTTGAATATTGGAACTTTAGCTGATGGCGCAAGTTCTTCTATTAGAATTAGAGGAACTATAATTGACATGAGTCCTGCACCAAATGTGGATCCAATTCCAAATACAGCTTCTGTTACATCTGATGTTCCAGATCCAGATATTACTAATAACGAAGTAATAATTTATACTCCGTTAAACGAAGAAGCAGACATCTCAATAGTAAAGACTGGTCCTGTATCTGTAGTGGCTGGCGAATCTATTGAATACACAATTGATATTACAAACAACAGTGCTACATTTGATGCGCTTGATGTACATGTTCATGATGTAGTGAATTTAGATATCATTGAGGATGTTGAATACTCCGTAGATGGTGGTTTAAGCTGGTTACCTTGGTTAAATGAGTATCATATTGGTAACATGGCACATTCTACTACCTTCCAATTATTAATAAGAGGAACTGTTCTTAGCAGTGTTACAGCTGATATTCCAAATACAGCAATTGTAGAATCAGACACTCCTGATCCAGATGATACAAATAATATATCAACAATTATTACTCCTTTAAATATTGTTGCAGATCTTGAGATTATTAAAATCCAGATTGATCCTGCACTTATACCAATTGATTCAACTCAATTGTTTGGAGATCCTTATGCTCTTATGATAAGTCCATTAGAAATCACTGCAGGCGACTCAATTTACTATGTCTTGGTTTACACAAACAACGGTCCTAGTGATATTACTAATTCTGATATAACAGACTTGTTACCTGCTGGTATAGATAACTTCGATGCATCAAGATGTCAGGCAAACTATTTCCCATGGCCAGTTTCGGGTTCTGTAAACCAAGGTACAATTGTGGCTGGTGGAAGATGTTTGATTCTCTTTAGAGGTCTAGTAGAATATGATGCAAGTGGAAGTATTGTAAATACCGCGACAATTACCAATACTGATGGAATATTTGATCCAGATTTAACAAATAATATCTCAACTGTTATTACTCCAATTCGATCACAAGCTGATTTAGGTATTGTAAAAACTGTTGATAATAGTACTCCTTATGTAGGCGATGATGTTGTGTTTACTTTAATAGTAACAAATTATGGCCCTACTACTGCTGATAATGTGGAAGTTACAGACTTGTTGCCAAATGGTTACACTTATGTTTCTCATAATACATTGTCTGGTACTTATGATGATGGAACTGGCATTTGGGATATTGGTACTGTAGTATTTCCTGGAACTGTAAGTTTGGATATAACTGCTACAGTGAACTTCCCTGGTGTAGGCGTTGATTATTTAAATGTTTCAACAATTACTGGTTTAGACCAATTTGATCCAGATACGGACAATGATGAAGATGACGAAATTACTGATCCAATAAATGTTATTATTGCAAACGATGATAACGGTGGGCCAATAAATGGTTACGATGGAGCAGTGGATATTCTTAATGTTTTTGATAATGACCTGTTAAACGGATTTTTAGTAATTCCTGCAGATTTAATCCTGACCGAAACGGTTGCTGATCCAACAGGAAACTTAACTCTTAACGATGACGGTAGTGTAGATCTTGCTCCTGGAACACCAGAGGGAACTTACACACTTACTTATCAGATATGCGAAATTGCAAATCCATTAAATTGTGATGACGCTATTGTTACTATTACTGTTGATGCTCCGGAAATTATTGCTAATGATGATAGTGCGGGCGGTATAGACGGAAATACTGGAGCAGATGCTATTCTAAATGTTTTCGATAACGATTTATTAAATGGGAATCCTGTTGACCCTGCTGAAGTTACTCTTGCAGAAACTGTTCCAGAACCAAACGGATATCTTGTATTAAATCCTGATGGAACTGTGGATGTTTTAGCTGGCACACCAGAAGGTACTTATTATTTAACTTATGAAATATGTGAAATTCTAAATCCATTGAATTGTGATGATGCAATTGTTACTATCACTGTTGCAGCGGCACCAATTATTGCAAATGATGATTTTGCAAATGATGTAAATGGTTATGACGGTGAGATAGATGTACTTAATGTTTTCGATAATGACTTATTAAGTGGAAATCCAGTTGATCCTGCTGATGTTGATTTAAATGAAACTATTCCAGAACCAAATGGATATCTTACTCTAAATCCTGATGGAACTGTGGACGTAGCTCCAGGAACACCAGAAGGAACATATTATTTGACTTATGAGATTTGTGAAATCATCAATCCATTAAATTGTGATGATGCAATTGTAACTATTACTATTGCTACAACTCCTATTATAGCAAATGATGATTATGCAAATGATGTAAACGGTTATACAGGACAAAGTGGAATTCTTATAGTGTTTGATAACGACTTGTTGAACGGAGACCCTGTTATTCCAAGCGAAGTATTATTAACTGAGACTGTTCCAGAACCTAACGGCTATTTGACATTAAATCCTGATGGAAGTGTAGATATAGCCTCAGGAACACCTGAAGGAACTTATGTTCTTACTTATCAAATATGTGAAGTATTAAATCCATTAAATTGTGATGATGCTGATGTAATTATTACTGTCGGTAGTACAAAAATCGTTGCTAATGATGATTATGCTTATGATGTTAATGGTTTTGCAGGTGAAACAATGGTTGTTGTTGTATTTGATAATGATTTATTGAATGGTAATCCTGTTGACCCAACTGAAGTTAATCTTACTGAAACAATTCCTGAAGATAATGGATATTTAGTTCTTAATCCTGATGGAACTGTTGATGTTCTTCCTGGAACTCCAGCTGGAACTTATTACTTAACTTATCAAATTTGTGAAATTTTAAATCCTGGTAATTGTGACGATGCTCAAGTGTTTGTTACCGTTTTAGCTCCTTCTATAGGTGCGGAGGATGATAATTTCGCATCTACTCCTGTTGATTGTGAACTTGGTGGAATTGCTGGAAATGTTCTTGCTAACGACTCAATCAATTCTAGTCTTGTTGACTTTAATGATGTAACTATAAACTTAACAGATGATGGTGGTATTACTGGAGTTACAATTTCAGCTAATGGCGATTTAAATATCCCTGCTGGATTAGCAGTAGGATCTTACTATTTATCTTATCAGATTTGTGAGGTTATTAATCCATTGAATTGTGATAATGCTGATATAATTGTTACTGTTTTAGATTCTGAAAATCCTACAATTATTTGTCCTACAGATATTGCGGTTAATAGCGACCCAATGTCTTGTGAGGCAACAAACGTTGTGATTGGCACACCTACAGTTGATGATAATTGTGGTGTTAACACTCTTGTTGGAGTAAGAGATGACTTGCTTGCATTAACAGATCCTTATCCACTTGGAACAACTACAATTACTTGGACTGTTACTGATTATAGTGGAAACTTTGCAACTTGTGATCAACTCGTAGTTGTAACAGATATTGAATTACCAACAATAATATGCCCTACAGATGTAGCAGTAAATACTGATGCAGACGAATGTACAGCAAGTGGTGTAATTCTAGGAACACCAACAACAGATGATAATTGTACTGTTGCTAATGTAACCAACGATGCCCCTGCAATATTCCCAATCGGAACAACAACAGTAATATGGACAGTAACAGACGGTTCAGGAAATATTGCAACCTGTGAACAATTAGTAACAGTAACAGATAATCAAATGCCTGAAGTAACTTGTCCAGATGATATCTCTAGTTGTTCTAATGTAATTGATCTTGGAACTCCGGTAGTTGATGATAATTGTGGAATAGCAATTGTTTCGAATGATGCACCAGCTGTATTCCCAATCGGTCAAACAACTACTGTAACATGGACAGTAACTGATGTAAATGGAAATAATTCATACTGTGAACAATTGGTAAGTGTTTCATATCTAGATATTGATGTGACGGCTTCATCTCAAGTTACATGTTCAGATTACTCTGATGCTGAAATTACAGTAACAGTAACAGGTGGTCATGGAGATATAACTTATAGTCTAAATGGCGGTCTAGCTCAATCATCAAATATATTTACAGGCTTACCAGCTGATACATATACTGTTGAAGTTCTTGACGAAAATGGCTGTTCTCTAGTAACAGATGCTGTGATAGTTGCGAATCCTACTCAAATAGATGTAACTACTGATGCAGATTCTCAGGTATCATGCTATGATGTAGAAGATGCTACAATTACAATAAATGCAACAGGAGGAACAGGAGATTTAGCCTATATTTTAAATGGGATGTCACAATCTTCAAATGTCTTTAATGACTTAATGGCTAATACTTATACAGTAGAAGTAGTTGATGAAAATGGATGTTCAGTTATGGCTGATGATGTGATTGTGGCCAATCCTGAGCAACTTAATGCAACTGCTGTTGCTGATGATCAAGTAATGTGTGTCGATGGTTTTGATGCTACATTAACTGTTACTGCAGCAGGTGGTACAGGTAATTTAACATACAGTTTAAATGGTGGTTTGCCTGAAACTTCAAATGTATTCCCATACCTTGGAGCAGGAATATACACTGTTGAGGTAGTTGATGAAAATGGATGTTCTGTATTGACAGAATCTCAAACAATTGCTAATCCTTCAGCAATAACCGCAAGTGTAAGCGGTGATGATATGGTGACTTGTTTTGGAGCAGATAATGCAACACTAAATGTTAGTGCAACAGGTGGAACTGGAGAATTGTCATATAGTGTTAATGGTGGAGTTTCTCAAATGTCAAATGTCTTTGAAAATATGACAGATGGAGAATATTCAATAATGGTAATTGACGAAAACTCATGTTACCAAATTGTTGAAGCTTCAATTGGTTCGCCTGAAGCAGTTAATTTAACTTATAATCCATATTGTGAAGTAGGGATTGTAGGCATAGAACTAAATGCTACTGGTGGTACACAACCTTTTACTTATTCAATTGATGGAGGATTAACTTATCAGGAATTAAATAGTTTCGAGAACCTGACTAATGAAACATCTATCTTTATTGTAGTGATAGATGCAAATGATTGTTTAAGTCCTGTTATTGAAGTGCCTGTTGAGAGTTTGAATACTTTAGAAGCAACAGCTAATATTCTAAACAACAATAATTGTTATGGAATGAATGATGCTGTGGTTGAGATGGATATCTCAGGCGGTGATGCTCCTTACATATTTACCGTAAACGGTGATCAGGTATATTATGATAATATCATAAACAATCTTGCTCCTGGTGATAATGTAATCACAATTAGAGATTCAAATGGTTGCCCTGCTGAAACACAAGTAAATATTATTGCAAGCGAACCAATTGAGTTTGAACTAATCTATAAAACTAATGCGGACTGTAATGGAAACAATGACGGTACTGCAGAGATTGAAGTTGTAGGTGGATTTGCTCCATACGAGTATTCTTGGGATGATGGATCTAATCAAAGTGTCGTAGCGGGTCTTAATGCTGGTACTCATACAATTACTGTTACCGACCTAAAAGGTTGTGAAGTAACTTATGAAGTAATTATAGGTTCAGAGCAAATTTATGATGTTCCTGAAGTTAACAATACTTTTACTCCAAATAACGATGGACAGAACGATCACTTTACAATAAAGAACATTGAGCTGTTCCCTGAAAATGAGCTTGTTATTCTAAACAGATGGGGTAACGAAGTCTATACTAGATTTTCTTATGACAATACCTGGAATGGTAGTAATTTAAGTGAAGGAACTTACTTCTACATATTAAATGTAAAAATGTGTGATGAAGTAAGAACAATAAATGGATATATAACAATTTTAAGGTAAACTGGTTTAACTTAAAACAATTAACAAAATGAAAACAAAATATATATTAGTGGTTTTAGTACTGTTGTCAATACAGGGTTTTGCTCAGCAAAGCTCTGTGTTCAACCAGTACATTTTTAATCCAATGACAATAAACCCTGCTTATGCAGGAACAAAGCAATGGACAAGTATAAATTCGGTTTACACTTCTCAGTGGACTGGTCTGGAC
>CAZUQY010000090.1:0-10329 GCA_964622935.1 uncultured Bacteroidales bacterium
CATCCTCTTTGACCAGTTATTGCAGTTACTTTATTATAAACTTCCATAACATTAGTTGCATCTGCAACAATAACATGATGAGCAAGATTCATATCGATTATTCTCTGTGCATTTTCTTGAGAATACTCAACCACTATAACCTTACCAAATGGGCCGACATTTTTCATTGCCTGATAACAGCACAACACACCCGACTTTCCACCCCCACCGATGATACAAACAGTATCACCTTCTTTAACCAATCTGTCAACTTGAGCAGGTGCACCGGCAACATCAAGAGCTGCTAATGCAAGTTTTTCAGGAATATCATTTGGCAAAATTGCATAAATACCACTCTCAAAAAGTATTGCTTGAGCTTTAACATCAACCTGATCGCTACTTGCTTCGAGTTTTACAATCTTCTCAAGTTTTAGTGGTGTCAATGACAATGAAACCAAAGTAGCTATTTTATCACCAAGCTTAAGCTTTTTATCCGGAAAATTTGGTCCAATTCCTTTGACAATTCCAATTAGCATTCCTCCTGAACCAGTAACCGGATTCTGCATTTTACCACGCTCCTCCACAATTGAAGAAATCATTTTCTTCATTTCTTCGACATCATCATTACAAAATTGCCTAATCTGAGTATAACTAGCTGAATCAATATTTAATGTAATAACATCGATTAAGATTTCATTATCATAGATACTCATTGTATTATCCAACTTTTGAGCTGGTTGAGGCAAAGTCCCTTTTGGTTCTAAAACCCTATGAGTACCATATCTACATCCTTTATTCATTCTTCAGTATATTATAAATTATAAAATTTATTCGAAAAAGTTATTGACTTACATCAAATCAAACCCGAACAAATAACATAAATCTACGCATATAGTTCAGTAAAAATCTTTCTCAGTTTTTCACTTTCTTCAAGTAATGCAAGAGTAATCTCAGCATGACCTGCTGTATAACCGTTACCAACAATCATTGTAACATCACTTCCTACTCCTTCAGCACCTAAAGCTGCTTTAGTAAATGAAGTTGCCATTGAAAAGAAATAAACAAGACCTGTATCTTTTGTACAAAGTATACTAGTCATTTCTGTATCAGAAATATTTACATTATTGATAGTAATATCAGCCATTTGACCACCTGTTAATTCTTCCATTTTTTCGAGTATTGCGACAGGTTGAGTTGCATCACCAGCAAAAACGTGATCACAAAAATCTAATTCTTTTAGACGGTTAGTACTTCTTTCGCTATGACACATTCCTATAACATTCCCAGTAACGCCTGCACGTTTCTTTGCTTCATAGCAACACAACATTCCTGATTTTCCACCTGCACCAATAATTAGGACAGTGTCTCCAGGTTTAACAAGTTTTGCAGTCTGTGCAGGAGCACCTGCTACGTCAAGAGCTGATAAAACAAGTCCTTCTGGCATTCCTTTTGGAATTTTTGCATATATCCCACTTTCAAATAAAATTGCTTTTCCATCTATATCTACTTGATCAATATCTGATCTAATATCTTTGATTTTATCTATTCTTAATGGTGTTAATGATAAAGAAACTAAAGTAGCTATTTTATCTCCTTCCTCAAGGTCAATTTTACCTTTCAATGCATCACCTATTTTTTCGACAGTACCTAAAAGCATCCCACCAGAACCAGTTACAGGATTACGATGTTTTCCTTGTTTTTCAACAATCTCCATCATTATTTCGGCAATTTTTACTTTATCACCACCTGCTTGTTCCTCAATCTGAGTAAAACTTGCAGAGTCAACATTTAAAGTTTGTACATCAATGAGTATTTCGTTATCATAAATCTCATCCATGTTATTATCTATTTTATTTGCCGGTTGTGGCAATACGCCTTGTGGTTCAATCACTCTGTGTACTCCGTACTTACTTCCTTTTTTTTGCATTTCTGAAAATGTTAATTGTTATAAATTATTGTGAATTAAATTGCTTTAAGACCTAGTATTTGTCTAGCTTCAATAGGATTTGCGATTTCGCGACCTAATTCTTTTGCCATACGGACAACTTTAGCAACAAGTTCTCCATTTGATTTTGCAAGCACTCCTTTTGACAAGAAAATGTTATCTTCAAATCCAACTCTAACATGACCACCATCAATAATAGCTGCCATCGCAAGTGGAAATTCAAAACGACCAATTCCTGCTACTGTATATGTTGCATCTGCGGGGATACTTTCACGAAGAAAAACAAAATCTCTCAGTTCACCTGAGATTCCTCCATTTACTCCCATTACAAAATCAAAGTGCATAGGTTTATTAATAAAACCTTTCTTGTGAAGCCTGAGCGCCATATCAATCATAGACTTATCGAAACATTCTAATTCAGGTTTTATTCCTTTTTCAATCATCTTTGTTCCGAAATATTTAATTGTATTTTCGGTATTTGTAAAAACGTCATCTCCACCAAAATTGCATGTTCCACAATCCAATGTTGCCATTTCGGGAACCAATTCGGTTGGCTGCAAACGTTCATCATTTGTCATTCCAACAGCACCACCAGTTGATGGCTGAATAATCACATCTGGAATTTCAGCTTTAATAGCATCCATTACTGCTTTAAATCTATCCTTATCTTGAGTTGGAGTTCCATCATCCCAACGAACATGAAGATGAATAATACTAGCTCCAGCATCGTAAGCAACTTTTGCCTCTTTAACGCATTCTTCAATAGTATAAGGAACTGCAGGATTATGTTCTTTTAGAACTTCTGCACCACAAATAGCAGCTGTAATAATCAGTTTTTCCATAATTTAAATTTTCATGTTTATTTATCCGTAGATAAACTTAAATATACTTTTTCAATTCACCTAAAGATTCTTCTATCATATTTGCAGCATGAGTTAAATCTTCGTCAGTATGCCTATATGCTACATATCCATGATGAAATGGTTGTAAGAATACACCTCTACGAATCAATTCAGTGTAAAATGCTGGACGAAGTTTCTTATAAAGGTTCTGTGGGTCTTTATTGAAAGTAATGAATGGCATAAATGGAGCACCGGAGATTTCAATATCATAATCACACTTCCTTGCAATCTCTTCTAGCTTTTGACCAAAAACAGTTCCTTTTGCTTTTATTACATCAAGAACATTATCTCTTTCAAGGATTTCGATAGTTTTTAATGCAGCGACCTGCTCAAGACTGTTAGGGAAGAAAGTTGAGGATAAGAATACTTTATCAGCAAGAACTTTCATAAACTGTTCTTTACCAACAACAGCACCAATTGGATATCCATTAGCCATTGCTTTTCCGAAAACAGAAATATCAGGAGTTACACCAAATACCTTTTGTGCACCACCAAGACTAAATCTAAATCCGCTTCTAATTTCATCAAAAATAAGAACTGTTCCATATTTATCAGCAAGAGCACGAACACCTTCTAGAAATCCCGGCTTTGGCATTTCAACTTTTGCAGCAAGAGGATGTCCGACAGGAGTAATAATAATTGCAGCCATATCGTCACCATGTTTTTTCATGATATCTTCAAGCTCCTCAAGATTATTATAATGAAATTCATATACATCTTCGTACATTTTTTCAGGAACACCTCCTTTTACTTCACAACACCAATCATGCCAACCGTGATATCCACATCTAACAATCTTAGTTCTATCTGTATTTGCTCTAGCAACACGAATAGCAGTTGTAGTAGCATCTGAACCAGTTTTAACGAATACAGCCATTTCAGCTGAAGGAATTAGCTCTATAACTTTCTCAGCTAGTTTGTTTTGGACAGGCTGCGTCAATGAAAAACAAAAACCTTTATTTTGCATTTGATCAATTACAGCATTATCAATTTCCTCTTCGCGATGACCAATAATAATTGGACCATAAGCACAAAGCATATCAATATATTCATTACCATCAACGTCGGTAACTCTTCCACCTTTTGCATGATCAAAGAAAATTGGATATTCGCCTGGAACAAAATTATATGGACGTCTAATTCCTAAAATAGCACCTGGGATAACCTTAAGTGCATCTTCATAATATTTCTCGGTCAACTCAAGTTTAAGTTTATTTGACATAACAGCCTCCTTTTTAAATGTATAAATATTATTTTACTTTGATTCTACAATATAATCGACGAAAAGTGCTTGAGTATGAATATTTTCCATTTGGATATCATCAACTTTAACAATTTCCTGTACTTCAGCAATAACTAAATCAGCAGCTGTTGCCATCCATGGGTTGAAATTTTGAGTTGTGCCTTTATAATATAAGTTTCCTGATTCATCAGCAATACTTGCACCTATTAAAGCTAAATCAGCTCTTAAAGCTGTTTCAAGAATAAATTCTTTACCATCAACAGTAATAACTTGTTTTCCTTCTTGAGCAACTGTTCCTAATCCTGTTGGAGTTAATACACCACCTAATCCTGCTCCACCACAACGAATTCTTTCAATTAAAGACCCCTGAGGAACAAACTCAATTTCAATTTCCTTCTTATTAAATTGGTCCATCGTAGCAGTATTAGTACCAATATGAGAAGCTATTGCTTTCTTTATTTGTTTGTTTGAGATAAGCAATCCAATACCTATTTCCGCAAATCCTGTATCATTACAAATAACAGTCAAGTCTTTAACACCTGACTTTACAAGAGCAGCCATCATCTTATTTGGAGTCCCAGCGGCCATAAAGCCACCAATCATTACAGTCATGCCGTCCTTCACCATTGAAACGGCCTCATCCATTGTTATAAGCTTTTTCATATCATTTTTTTTGTTAAATTTAGCCTTAAATATTTTTTTTCAAATTTATATTAATTAGCTGTAATAAAAAAATTAAAAAGAGAAAAAGACAGAAGAAAAAAGACCTTAGACTGTATACCAGAAATAGAAACATTTAGTTTCAATTTACTTATAGATTTTTTTTTACTTTTCTTCTATTTACAGACTTCTGTCTTCTGTCTTTATATTATATTTGCAATATGAAAAATTTAAGTGTTGTTATAATCACAAAAAATGAATCTAAAAATATCGCTAGATGTTTAAAATCAGTTGCTGATTTAAGTAACGATATTATAATAATTGATTCATTCTCTGACGACGACACTAAAGATATCTGCAATAATTTTAATCTCAGATTCTTTGAACAAAACTTTACAGATTACAGCTCACAAAAAAACTATGGAAATAATCTATCAAAAAATGAATACATTTTATCAATTGATGCAGACGAGTGTCTTTCAGATGAACTCAAGAATTCCATCGAATCAATTAACATAGATAAATCGCAAAACAAAGCCTTCACTTTTAATAGATTAAATCATCATTCCGGAAAACCGATAAAACATGGAGGATGGTATCCTGACAAAAAGCTTCGCATTTTTAATAAAAATTATGGAGAATGGCAAGGTGAAATTCATGAGAAAATAGTTTTTTCACGTTCATCTGAAATTCAACATTTAAAAGGAGATATTTTACACTACACATATAATTCAGTTGAGGAGCATCTCAATCAAGCAATAAAATTTAGCAATCTCAACGCACAGAGTGATTTTAAAAATAAAAGAAGAGTGCATTTTATTCAACAATACACAGATCCTTTTTTTCGATTTATACAGGTTTATTTTTTAAAGTCTGGCTTTCTTGACGGAAAGATAGGCTTAAACATAGCAAAAATCACTGCTCATGCAACCTTTTTAAGACGAAAAGGGTTAATAAGTTTAAACAAACAAAGAAATATTTGCCACAAAATCAAGATTTATTAAAAATAAATTATAATTTTGTGGCAAAAGGAGAATTTAAATTTAAATACTAATTAAAAGTTAATTGTTATGAAAAGATTTACTATTTTATTAAGTTTAGTACTAATTGCTGCATTTGCAATGGCTCAGGTTAATACAACCTCGAAGATCATTAAAGATAAAGCAGATTATACTAAAACAGTTAAAACAACTAAAGATGTCCCAGTTTGGGAATGCACATTCGATGAAGCTACTCCATTGTACACAATTGGTCAGGAAGTTGGAACAAAAGCATGGACTGTTTCTGATACAACTCCATCAGATGGTTTCACTAATGCTGGTTATGAAAATGGAGAAGTAGAAGTTCCTCCAGCATGGTTATATACAGGATGGAGATATGTTCATGACTATTCTGTGTCAGGAGCTAATTTTGCTTGGATTGAAGGTATTACAGATCTTATTTATGGAACTGTTGCTCCATTCGAATCATGGATTCAATTTGACAACATTAACCTTACTAGTGTTAATAATCCAAAAGTAACATTCTATCAAAATTATAAAGTTTTCAATTATGACGAGTGTTACGTTGATTTTAGTGATGACGCCGGTGTTACTTGGAATAGTGTAAGAATCAACATTAAAGAAGAATTAGGTGGAACAAGCAGTTATGGTGAAGAAACTTTAGAAGTAATTGCTACAGATTATATTGCTAACTCCTCAAATGCTTCAATTAGATTCAGATGGGTATGTACTAGTGATGATGCTGATTATGGCGCCGGTTACAGTTGGCAAATCGATGACATCAACATAGTTGAAACTCCAGTATATGATGTGAAAATAACTAGTGGTGCAATGAGCTTCTTTGAATACCTTGATTACACTGATCCTGCTTATGCAGAAAATAACGTTTATCAAGTTAGTGGATATTATGGTAATATTCCTCAGGCTCAATTCGCTTCAGAATATGCAAATTGCTGGTTTAACATTGCCGCACAAAACATGGGTGTAGACGCAGTTATTCCTGTTGCAACTATTGAAATATTTGATCCTGAAATGACTAGCATTTTTTCTAATACAGTTACTGGAGTTGAAATTGCAACAAACGAAACAGATACTATTGACCTAATTGAAACAGACTTTGCTTTAGGTGCAGATCCTGCTCTAGGTGAATACACTGTTGTTTATAGTGTTGCTATTGATGCATTTGACGATGAAGTTTTAACAAACAATGCTGACACCTCTTATTTTAATATTACAGAAAATTATTATGGTCGCGACATTACTGGTCCTACAAGTAGCACTAGCTTAAACAATAGCTCTGCCGGTGGTATTGACGGAGAACAATTTGGTCAAACATTTATGTTTATGTGGGATACTGAAATTACTTCTGTTGATGTTTATATTGACGGCGAAACTTCTACTGATGCAAACATTGTTTTGAAAGCTTATCAATATGATAGCGAAACTTCAGCTTGGGTTGGATTGGCTTCATCTGAACTAACATTTATCGAAAGCACTGACCTTGACAACTGGATAAACTTTGAATTTACAGATGATGTAAATATTATTATTGACCCTGAAGTTGGTGGAAAAGACATTCTAATTGCTTTAGAAATGTATTATAATAATATAGCTAAAGAAGGCAACGAAGTTTGGATTGGTTATGATTCATATGATTGCGTTGACGCTGTATATAATCACGGATTTTACACAAATTATGGTGATGAAGATGTTTGGTATTATGGTGGACTTGCAGGTGGTTTAAGCATGCGCGTTAACTTTAACGATTTTCAAATAAATGAAAGCGCTGTTCCTACTGAGATTGCAAATAATCTTAGCATTTATCCTAACCCAAGTACTGGTATTTTAAATATCGAAGGCATCGAAGGTGCTGATGTTCAAATTATCAATATGATGGGACAGATTGTTGAATCTGTTGAAAACACAAATAAATACAACCAAATTGATATGTCAAATTACTCAAACGGAACTTATTTCGTTAAAGTTATTATTGACAACAACGTTATTACAAGAAAAATCAATCTTATGAAATAAGATCTGATAAAATACATTAAAAAAAGCTTGTTTGCTTAATTGCAGACAAGCTTTTTTTTTTACTTTTGCCTTAAAAAACATGAACTATCAACAGCTATTTGAACAAATCAAAATCAAGCGAAGTTTTCTATGTACAGGTCTAGATTCAGACATTCTTAAACTTCCTGAACATCTTAAAAATCTTGAATCGCCAGTATTTGAGTTTAACAAAGCAATTATAGATGCAACAGCAGAATATACAATTGCCTACAAACCAAATCTTGCATTTTACGAAAGCCGTGGAATTCAAGGATGGGAAGATCTTGAAAAAACCGTAAACTACATTAAAGAAAACCATTCAAAGATTTTTATTATTGCAGATGCTAAAAGATGCGACATTGGTAACACTTCGAATTTGTACGCAAAAGCATTCTTCGAAAATATGAATTTTGATGCTGTAACCGTTGCTCCATATATGGGTGAAGATTCTGTAAGTCCATTCCTAAGTTATAAAGAAAAATGGGTTATTCTATTAGCTCTTACCTCAAACAAAGGTGCAGACGATTTTCAATATTTTACAGAAGGTAATACCAGGTTATTTGAAAAAGTGCTTACAAAATCTCAAGATTGGGCAGGAAAAGAAAAAATGATGTACGTTGTTGGCGCAACTCGTGCCGAGATGTTAGAAGACATTCGTAAGATTGCTCCAGAACATTTCTTACTTGTTCCTGGCGTTGGTGCTCAAGGAGGCAGCCTGCAAGAAGTTGCTAAATATGGCATGAACGACAATTGTGGGCTATTAGTAAACTCATCTCGTGGAATTATATTCGCTGACAAAACTGAAAACTTCGCAAAAGTAGCAGGAGAGAAAGCTCATGAAATTAAAAACGAAATGGAAGAATTATTGAAAGATAAAGGAATTATTTAAACATTTTTTCTAAAAACACAATAAACCTATTTACCCTAAAACAAAATCAGCAAACCAAGTAACTTGATTTGCTGATTATTATATAATATTTTTAGAATTAATTCTGTAGATCTTATCAGGATGTCACAATACGTTAATTAGTCCTCTTCATAAATAAGAAATTCCGAATGTGTTTCGTCTTCGGCAGAATCATATCGACCACCAATTGCATACCATTTATCAAGACTTACAGCAGCCACTCCTCTTGTTGGGTTATGTTCTGAATCTGAAATACAAGTAACTTCGGTCCAAGTTTCAGCACCATCAGTTGTTTTATAAATTACTCCCTCATTAACACCTAAACCATTCTGAGCATCAAAAAAGTCATGATGAATAAAACTAATAGGTAAAGATTTTTTAGTCCAAGTTGCACCACCATCAATAGTTTTACATAAAAATCCATCTAATCCAATATCACCGATAACATATCCCGTATTATTAGTAGGAAAATCCACATTATAAACATATTCTAACTCTATTGCTGTATATGTCCATGTTAATCCGAAATCAGCTGATCTTGCCATATATAAACCTGAACCTATATCAACTCTACTTACAGGAACATTAATTACACCATTTTCAGAAAGATCCATATCTACTTTCGCAAAAAACTCTAAAGATATTGGCAATTCTACTGTCGAAGTAATTTCATGTGTTGCATTTGAGACCCGATATAGGGCACAATTATTATTGAACCCATAAACAGTATGTCCAATAAATACAGCATCAGTACTATTTACCCCAACCACATCCCAATTGCCAATTGCAGCATCAGTTATTTCTGTCCATGTTTCACCTTTATTTGTAGTGTATTTTAGTTTATTGCCACCAGGACCTGATTCATATTCACCTATCATATATCCATCGGTTGAGTTATAAAAATTTATATATGGTGCAGAGACACTTCCTGAATGTTGCTCTCGCAAATCTGTATTCATAACGCTCCAAGTTAAACCTCCATCATCAGTATGTGCAAGAACTGCAGTACTCATATCATCAGAACTTTGCCCTACTACCCAACCTTCTTCTGAATTTAGAAAGCATACTGTTTGTGGATTATCAAAATAAGTTTCTAAATCAATAATGTCAAAACATTCTTCAGTTACTATTGGATCTTCGTCATCATTTATTATTGGATCTGGTTCGATCGGGTCATCTTTGCATGCAGCGAATCCTAACATAAGGCCAAATCCTAAAAATAGAACAATAGATGTAATGTTTAATCTTTTCATTTTATATATCTTTTAAATTAATAATGCATCAAAACTATAGTATTACTATGTATTAAATACTACCCTTTAGTGTAGTATTTAAAATATTTTCACAATCCTTGTGCTTTTTGAACAGCCTCAATGCGATTTTTCACATCAAGTTTAATAAATATGTTTTTTGTATGGAATTTAACTGTATTTACAGACACAAATAATTCTTCAGCAATTTTTAAATTATTATGCCCCTTCGAAAGAAGTAATAAAACATCTTTTTCCCTCTCTGTAAGATTAAAAGACTGTACCATTTCTAGAATTTCAATTTCTCTAGATTTCAATTTCTCTTGAAACTCAGATTTATTATCTTCTATAATTTGATGAATTTTATCTATATATTTAAGTATATCATTT
>CAZUQY010000091.1:0-10279 GCA_964622935.1 uncultured Bacteroidales bacterium
CGTGAAAAAGATATATCTATTAAACTTTGGTCAGTCTTCCATGTGAAAAGATATGATGTAAAAGAAAGGCATAAAATAATAGCAAATACAATGAGAAAAACTCCAAAGCTGACTTTGAATCTTTCGTCGCGAAAAAAACGAATAATCGATTTTAACCAGGATCCAGAACCAGATTTCGTTTTCGTTTTGGAATTTTTCTTTTTTGCCATTAGCTTTACATTACTAATCTGTAAAAATAGAAAAAATCCTCATATAGAGGATTCTTTCTATTCAATATTTATCCACGTTTTTATCCACCAAACATTCCACCAAGTTCATCCATGGTTTTAATTTCATAATCATCAGGGATAACAAACATTCCTTTATTTACTTTTCCTTTTTTTACTTCTTTAACTGTCATAATCATAATCATGCCTTCTTGCACTACTGAATACTCCATAAGTAAACCATTAATTCCTTTAAATCCATTATTATCATTCATACCAGTTGGAACATTAATTTCATCAGTATAATAAACTTCGATAATATCATCTCCATTACTTACTTCAGCTTTTTTACAGGTATATCCTGCAATTTCTTTTGTTTCATCAAGTAATGTTACAACTGGATCTTCAAGACTTGCTTCTTCGATATTGCCATCAATATCTTCTTTTGATTGGTTAACACCAATTTTCATCCCCATTGCATCAATAAGGATAATTGCAGATCCATCATCCATATTTGAGATAGAAGCCATTGAATAAAAAGCAGAAACTTGCTCGTTACGTACTTTATTCCCTAGTATGCTTACAATAACTCCTGTTGGTAACTGAGCTTGAGTTGCAGCATCAATTTCATCACCTTCATAAGTAATACCATATGTAACTACACCTTTGAACGGTTTGGCTTTCTTTTGAGCATATCCTGTTACAGAAACCGCAACTGCAAGAATAACAAAAAATAATTTAATACTTGTCTTCATAATGTAATGTTTATTTGTTTATATAGTCGTTTTTATACGCAATTTGCGTACCACAAAAATAATTAAAAAAATTAAACCGCATAACAAACAAAAGCATTTAACAAAATTCTAACACTTCTTTTTCTGCTAAATAACATATTTTAAGAAATAATCAGAAAAAATAATTTAAATTTGCAACAAACGTAAAAAGAATTATATGGCAGAAAAGAAATTAGCAGTAGTTGCTTTTGGTGGAAACGCTCTTTTGAGAGCTGGTCAAAAAGGCACAATACAAGAACAAGAATCAAATGTTTACGAGACTTGTGAGAGTCTTCTTGGTTTACTTAAGCAAGATTATAATATTGTTATAGGTCATGGAAATGGACCACAAGTGGGAAATATTTTACTTCAAGTTAGTGCTGGTGAAAAAGTTTATGGAATTCCTGATATGCCAATGTATATTTGTGGTGCATATTCACAAGGATTAATTGGATATGTAATTGAACAACAATTCATGAATGTGTTAAAGAAGCACAATTATAATAAAGATATAATTACACTTGTTACTCAAGTAGTGGTTGATAAAAGTGACCCTGCATTTCAGAATCCAACAAAACCTATCGGTCCTTATTATACAGAAGAAGAAGTTGCAGTATTAAAAGCAAAAACTCCTGAAGATACTTTTGCTAAAGACCCAAAAGGTAAAGGTTGGAGAAAAGTTGTTGCTTCTCCTCGTCCAGTAGAAATAAATAATAAAAAAACTATCGAACAATTAGCTCGAGAAGGAAAAATTGTTGTTACAGTTGGTGGTGGTGGAATTCCTGTACAATATACTGAACCAGGCATTTTAAAAGGTATCGACGCTGTAATAGATAAAGATCTTGCTTCATCAATGTTGGCGATTCAAATTAATGCTGACGAATTTTATATTTTAACTGATGTACCTAAAGTTTGTCTACACTTTAATACACCAAACGAAAAGCGTTTAGATACAATTACTGTTTCAGAAGCAAAACATTATTTAGCAGAAGGTCACTTTACAGAAGGAAGCATGGCTCCTAAAGTAAGAGCTGCTCTAAACTTTGTTGAAAATGGCGGAAAAATTTGCATCATCACAGAAGCTGGTCAATTAGAGAATCCTCAAGCAGGAACTAGAATTGTAATGGGATAATACGGACACTTCGACTTCGCTCAGTGCCCTATTATGTTCTTAATAATTAAGAAAATAAAAATAATTTAAAACCAATAAAATTCAAAAATTATGGCATTCAATTTAAGAAACAAAAACTTTCTAAAATTATTAGATCTTTCTCCAAAGGAAATTAATTTCTTGTTAGATTTATCAATGGATCTAAAAAAAGCAAAATATGCAGGTACTGAGCAACAAATGCTAAAAGGTAAAAATATTGTATTACTTTTTGCAAAAGATTCTACTCGTACACGTTGCGCATTCGAAGTTGCTGCTTTAGATCAAGGTGCGCACGTTACATTTCTAGGTCCAAGTGGATCTCAAATGGGTAAAAAAGAATCTATGAAAGATACTGCTCGCGTATTAGGTCGTATGTATGATGGTATTGAATATCGTGGATTTGGACAAGAAATTGTTGAAGAATTAGGCGCTCACGCAGGAGTACCTGTATGGAACGGTCTTACAACTGAGTATCACCCAACACAAATTCTTGCAGATTTTCTTACAATGAAAGAACATTCTGATAAGCCACTCAGCCAAGTTTCATTTGCTTATTTAGGCGATGCTCAAAACAATATGGGTAATAGCTTAATGGTAGGTGCTGCTAAAATGGGTATGAACTTTAGAGCTGTTTCTCCAAAGAAATACCAACCAACAGCTGAACTAGTTGCTCAATGTAGAGAAATAGCAAAAGAGACTGGTGCTACAATTACAATTACTGATAATGCAGAAGAAGGTGTTAAAGGTTGTGATTTCTTATATGCTGACGTATGGGTATCAATGGGTGATCCTGCTGAGAAATGGGAAGAAGCTGTTCAAGTAATGGCTCCATACCAAATTAATATGGATCTAATTAAGAAAACTGGAAATCCAAATGTAAAATTCATGCACTGTCTTCCTGCTTTCCATAACGACGAAACATTAGTTGGAAAAGATATGGCTGAAAAATTAGGAAAAAAATATCCAATCGTTGCTAAAGGTGAAATGGAAGTAACTGAGGAAGTTTTCGAATCTGCTCATTCAATTGTTTTTGACGAAGCTGAAAACAGACTACACACAATTAAAGCTGTAATGGTTGCTACCTTAGGAGCATAATCATTTAAGAAAACATATTGAAAAGCCTGCATATCTTAATGATTGCAGGCTTTTTTTTATTCCTTCCTTTTTATTTCACAAAACACTATTAAATATTACACACAAAATATTTTTATTCCGCTAAATGAATAAAAACAAATTAAAGCTGTTCAAAAAACACAAATTTCATAAAAATAATACAAAAACTACCCATAAGGGTAGTACTCATATCACTCTTATTGTATAGTTTTGTCAAACAAATTTTTAATTATTAAAATAAACATTTATGAACAAATTTAAATTTATTACAATCTCATTTTTAATAGTCTTGGCAGTATTCTCTTCATGTAAAAAAGATGATGATGATGATGATGGTGATCCAAACACAAATGAATCAGGTTTTGAATATATTGATTTGAGAGAACATATTGGTGGAGCTTCGAAAGTAATTTTTCTTGATGAAAATGAAGGTTGGGTTCTTGGTTTAAATGATGGATCAAACTTAAACACATTAATTTATACGGATAACGGTGGCAGTACTTGGACAACAATGAATACAGAATTAGAAGCTGCACACGACGAAATTAAGTTTATCAATTCTACAGATGGATATCTAATAGATAATTCGAGTTGGGTCAGTTACACCACTGATAAAGGGGTTAGTTGGACAGAAATGGTTATCCCTAATCCAGATAGCTATAGTCACTACTTTTATGCTACAGCTTCTAACAGCACAACAACAGCTTTAATAGCAAGGGTAGACAACACTTGGTCTACGATTTATTTAGTTTCTAATGACACACATGAGATTACTAACACTGTGGTAATCAATGAAATGAAATATCCTGGACACAATATGCATTTATCTGAATCTGGAGCCATTACTATCGCACCTATTGAAAGAACAGGTAACGATTTTAAAGAAATAGCTTATTCTGCGGACAATGGAGCTACATGGACCTACACCAAAATTTTAAGTGACGGAGATGTATCCGCAGAACCATGGGTTTGTGATATGAGCTTTCCTGATGATAATACAGGATTTTTTACCGCGCAAGATGATGGATATGACGTGGCATACTTGTATAAGACTACTAATGGGGGTTCTAGCTGGGCAAAGATTTCTATTGCTAGCTCCGTTTCGCATTATAATTTCTGGCAAATTAGTTTTGCAGACGCTACTAATGGATTAGGAATTGGAGTTGGATCAGTTCATAAAACTACAGATGGAGGAGAGACTTGGACAGAATTCACCTCTTTTAGCGATAATTATATTTCCACTAGTACCGTTTCTTTTCCTACCCTAGATCACGGATTTATCTGTGGATTGAATGGTGCCGACGATGATCATAGTCCTCGTATTTATAAATACACAGGGCAATAGCATCATCTTTCAAAAATCAGTGTCGCTTTACCTTAAAAATGAAATTTAGATTATAGCTTATTCTTACCCTACAAACAGACTACATACTATTAAAGCTGTAATGATTGCAACTTTAGGTGTATAAAATCTTTTATTACAAACTGCTTCCAAATTGGGAGCAGTTTTTTTTAATCAACAAATCATGAAAATCAACTTACTCAAGTGGCAAATTATATGCTCCATTAACAATTACACTCCCCAAATTATCGTTATTTAAAATCTCAGTATAACCCCTATATGTTGAACCTAGGTCTACTTGAGTAAGTTTCAAAATATAATTACTTTCTGATTTGTTGTCAACAACAAAAACATAATACTTCCCTTCTGATTTAATAATTGCATCATTCGGGAGAGCCATAACTTCTCTATTTTCAGATTTTAGATATGCATCGACATAAGAATTATTAATAAGCGTTTCTATAGAATCTGGTTTAGCTATACATTGTACTGTATTTGTTTCATAATCCACTGTCTTGCCTACAGAAATGATTGTGGCAGACATCTCTATCCCGAAGTTACCCAAAGAGGTAAATGAGATTTTATTCCCTTTCTCAATTGACCGTATATCCTTCTCATAAACAGAAAGTTCTATCTGCAACTTATCAATATTAACCAGTTCAACTAACTGAGATTTAGGCTCTACATATTCTCCTAATACAACACTTAAATCTGTAACATAACCGCTAATTGGTGAATATACAGGAATATTTGTATAGAATTCACCTTTTTCAACTTTTTCAATATTTAAGCCTAGTTGTTGTATTTGTAACTTTAAAGAATTGTATCTTACTTTTGCTGATTTATATTCACTCTCAATAGCAGTGAAATCCTTCTCAGGACTAATCTGCTCTTCATATAAACCCTTAATCCTATCATAATCTGATTTAAGCTTATCCAGAAGGATTGAAGTTTCAGCAAAGTTCTGTTGCAAAACAATTAACTCATTTGACGAAACGGAAAGTAAAACCTGATATCTTCTTACATAATCTCCAGAATTCACATAAATATTTTCTACAATTCCTCCAATTTTTGAACTAACATGAGTTATTCCGTTAGCAGGAGATGTTACTTTCCCACTAGCCTTTAGTTCATCCTCAAATAATTTTAATTCAAGTGAGCCAATCTGCATTTTCTCCTGTTCGAATTGCTCTTTGGATATTTCAATAGTTTGGTCTTTTGAATCATCTGATTTTTCTTCCTCTGATTTACCTGAGCAGCTTATTAAAACAACTGATATTAAAATATATATGTACAAATAAATGTCTTTATTTTTCATAATGCTACTATTTTGTTAAATAATTCATTTCCAGCACTATACGATTATATTGTTTAACATAATCAAGATATGCTATTTCAATTTCCATAGAATTTTCAATGCTATATATAAATTGGAAAAAATCAATTTCTCCAGCTTCATAACCCTTTTTTGATGCACGAATAATTTCTTGACTTAGCTCACTTCCTTGAGAATTATAATTATCAATAAGTTGCTGATACTTCCTCAATTCATTTCGTAATTCCTCATATTTCCATTTCAAATTAAGCATATTCTGATTATTCATATTTTCAACAATCTCTACACTTATTTTATTAGCAGAAATTCTAGCTTTTTGTTCACCATAAAACAATGGAATGGCAACTCCAACTTGAAACCCATGATAGTTTTTTGATCCTGAGTAATTATTACTTCCATTAAAATAGCCAAAAGTAAAATCAGGCAATAACTTATGTCTTTCAAGTTCTAACATAGCATTTTGGTAATCAAAGTTTAGTTTATAAATCTCAGCCTGTATTGTAGAATTAGAATTAAGAACTAATGGAACAAGTAATTGCAATTCTTCTTTTTCAACATTAAAGTTTTGATCATAATTCATTATTGTTTTAAGCTTTTGATAAGCTCTAATAATATCAGATTCGATATTGGCAATTTCAGATTCTATTTTCTGTTGTTTTGCCTGTGCATTCAGCATCTCTAACCTACCAATATCACCTTGTTCAAACTTATAAGCCGAAACATCACTGAGACTTCTAAACAACTCCCCAACTAACTCATAATTATCACTTTTCGCTAACAAATATTGCAAATCAAAATAGACTAAAGAAACATCTTTAATCAACAACTCTTTTACTTTCTTATACTCAGCTTCGGCAATATTAATCCCAATATCATTTACACCATACTGTTTTTTATAAACCGTAGGAAAACTAATATTCTGTTCTACTCCAATAATATTTAATGGATAACCATTCTCTGCCATATTATTTTGATCATATTCATAATACACAGATGTTTTATCAATAGCTAAAGATGTTTTTCTATTAGCTTCGGCCTTATCAATTTGTAATTCATAAGCTTTTAATTCAGAGTTATTTTCAAGAGCAATACTTATAACATTATCAAGTTTAAGTTCACTATTCTGGGCATACGAACCAACTGAAATAAATGTAAATATTATTAATACAGTTATCGATTTTGATTTTAAAAATCTCAACAATCGATTTTTTACGCCTGCAGGGTTATTAAATATTTCAAATAATAATGGCAAAGCAATCATTGTAAGCATAGTAGAAGTAATTAGCCCTCCAATAACAACTGTAGCAAGAGGGCGCTGTACCTCTGCCCCTGCTCCTGTTGAAATTGCCATCGGCAAAAACCCCATTGCTGCTGCTGCTGCGGTTAACAATACGGGTCGTAATCTATTTACAGATCCCTGAATAATCAAATCTCTCAACATCATATTGCCTTTTTGATTTAGCTCTTTTAAATGTTCGATAAGAACTATTCCGTTTAAAACTGCAATTCCAAAAAGAGCAATAAATCCAATCCCGGCAGATACACTAAAAGGCATACCGCGTAACCATAATAAAAACACTCCTCCTACAGTTGCCAATGGAACTGCAGTAAAGATTAAAACAGCATCTTTAAAAGATTTAAATGCAAAATGCAGAAATATAAAAATAAGGATCAAGGCAATTGGCACGGCTATCAGTAATCGATTTGTTGCATTCTCAAGATTTTCAAACTGACCTCCATAATCAATAAAATAACCGGGTTCTAATTCAATATTTGCATCAATTTTTGCTTGAATATCCTCTACTACAGATTTTAAATCGCGATTTCTTACATTTACACTCACTACCACTCTCCTACGTGCTCCGTCCCTAGAAATTTTTGCCGGACCTTCCGTATAGCTTATTGTTGCTAGTTCTTTGAGTGGTATTTGAGTACCATTCTTTAAGGGGATTTGCAAATATTCAACATTATCGATATCCACTCTACTTTCTTGCTGTAATCTAATAACCAAATCGAATCGTTTTTCAACTTCAAAAACATTCCCTGCCTGCTGCCCTCCAAAGGCCATAGCCAAGTATTCGTTTAAAGTTTTAATATCTACATCATAAAATGCAATTTTATTTCTATCGTATTTAACCGTCATCTGTGGCAGCCCTTCAGTTTTTTCAAGAATTATATCTGCAGCTCCCGGAATATCCTTAATAATATCTTTAATTTCTATAGCTTTTTTGTTTAAATAATCCAAATCATCTCCAAATATTTTTATTGCAATATCAGCCCTCACCCCGGTAATAAGTTCATTAAATCTCATCTCTATAGGCTGAGTAAACTCATAATCTACTCCAGGTATTACAGACAACTCTTCTTTAAATAAGTTTGCCAACTCTTCCTTTGAATTAGTCGTTACCCACTCATCTTTTGGCTTAAGTTTTATAATCATATCAATTTCTTCCATTGACATTGGATCAGTAGGGACTTCTGCCGCCCCAATTCTACTAACAATCATTTCAACTTCAGGGAATTTATCAATGAGAATCTTTTCCATTTCAGTGGTCATTTCAATCGTCTTTGACAAAGATGTTCCTGTTTTTAGCACAGGTTGAATTACAAAATCTCCTTCATCAAGAGTTGGAACAAACTCACCTCCCATATTAGTAAATATAAGACCTGTGGCAATTAAAGAAACTAATGCTGCTCCTAAAACTGCTTTTTTATGACAACAAGACCATTTGATTACAGGCAAATAAGATTTATGAACCAAATTCATAATCCAGTCTGAAATGCTTTTACGTTTCTTCTCCTTTTCAGGCTTAATAAACAGCGAGGCTGCTACAGGTAACCATGTCAAGCCTAAAATCATTGCACCAATAATCGCAAAACTAAAAGTCATAGCCATTGGTCTAAACATTTTCCCTTCGACACCCGAAAGAGATAAAATTGGAATAAATACTATAAGAATAATGACTTGTCCAAAGATCGCAGATTTCATCATTTTTGATGCTCCACCAAATGTTATCTTATCAAATAAACCCTGTTTTTCTACTCCATTAAGCTTACTAAGCTCTGTTTTATTTATTGTCATTTTTAATGCAATAAACTCCACAATTATTACTGCACCATCTATAATTATCCCAAAATCCAAAGCACCCAAACTCATCAGGTTTGCATCCACTCCAAAAACATACATAACCGACAATGTAAACAATAAGGATAAAGGAATCATCGAAGCAATGACCAAGGCAGAACGCAAATTACCCAGTATCAATATAACGACTAAGAATACAATGATGCAACCTAACAGAAGGTTCTCTACGACAGTAAATGAAGTTTTAGAAATCAAATCAGTTCGATCCACAATAGGGTTTATAAATACACCCTCAGGAAGAGATTTCTGAACTTCAAGAATTCGTTCATGCACGCCTGTCATCACTTCTTTTGAGTTTGCATCTTTCAACATCATGACTTGTCCCAAAACCTTCTCACCTTGTCCATTAGCTGTGATTGCCCCATATCGAATTGCATAACCATAACCAACATTTGCAACATCTTTTATAAGTATTGGAACTCCACCATCTTTCCTGATTACTATACTATCAATATCATGAAGTGTTTTAACCTGTCCGTCGCCTCGGATAAAATAAGCTTGATTTGTTTTCTCTATATATGCTCCACCGGAAATACTATTATTTGATTCTATTGCCTCAAATACTTCCATTAAAGTTACATTCAGGCTTTTCATCCTTTGTGGATCAACAGCTACCTCATATTGCTTCAGATATCCTCCCCAAGAGTTAATTTCAACAACTCCAGTAATCCCCGACAATTGACGACGAACTATCCAGTCCTGAATAGTCCTTAAATCCATTGCAGTGTATTTATCTTCGTAACCAGGTTTTACATCAAGAATATACTGATATACTTCCCCTAATCCAGTTGTTATTGGGCCCATTTCAGGAATGCCAAATTCCTCTGGAATATTTGCTGATGCCGACTTAATTTTTTCTGAAATTAGCTGACGCGGTAAATATGCCCCCATACTTTCTTCAAAAACTATGGTAACAACTGATAATCCGAACTTTGAAATTGATCTAATCTCAAGAACTCCCGGTAAATTTGCCATCTCGAGTTCTACTGGTGCTGTAAGAAATTGTTCAACTTCCTGTGTCGACAAATTTCCAGTAGTAGTAATCACCTGAACCTGATTATTGGTAATATCCGGAACTGCCCCAACAGGAATTTTTATTATTGAAAAAATCCCAAACCCAGCAATTGTTGCAGTAAACAAAATTACTATCAGTTTATTCGGCTTAATGGACAAAAATAATGGTATTATCTTATGAGATGTTTAATATTACTACT
>CAZUQY010000092.1:0-10182 GCA_964622935.1 uncultured Bacteroidales bacterium
GATATTGGAAGCAGTTGCGTTAAAAGTCAAAATTGATGATAATGATGATAGATTAAATGCATTTATAGTAAAGAACGCAAGTGTTGATCTTGATGAAATTAAAAAACACTTGAAGCTTCAATTGCCATATTACATGATCCCTTCACATATTATTTGCATTGAATCTATACCATATCTTCCTAATGGTAAAATTGATAGTAACGAATTATTGAAAAACACTCAAAATATAGAAACAAAAATGCATTTGCCTAAAGAAATAGTATCTAACGAAATAGAATCGTCTTTCCGTGAGATTTGGGTCGAAGTTATAGGACATAATGATTTTTCAAATACAGACAATTTCTTTGATGCAGGTGGGCATTCTATATTATTTACAAAAATAAAAGACATTATAGAGAAACGATTTGCAATGGATTTATCGATTGTGGATTTATATCAATATCCTAATATTAAATCTCTTGTTGAATTATATCGCAAGAAACACGAAGTTAAAACAACTGAAACGATTAATTCAATTAGAGCCCGAATAGAACTTAAAAAAAATAGATATGGAAAACGCAGATAAAATGGATGGAAAAATTGCTGTTGTTGGCATGGATTGTAGGCTTCCAGGAGCAAACAATGTGGCAGAATACTGGAACAATTTAGTGCTTGAAAAAGAATCCATAATTGAGTTTAGCGACGACGAACTTTTAGCTGCGGGAGTACCACCAAGTGTATTTAATAATCCAAATTATGTTAAAAAGAGAGGTGTTGTCAAAGATGCCGATCAATTTGATGCTGAATTTTTTAGCTATACACCTAGAGAGGCTGAATTATTAGATCCTCAGCATAGATTATTTTTAGAATGTTCATGGCATGCTTTAGAAGATGCCGGGATTGACCCACACACAACTGATAAGAAGGTATCTGTATTTGGTGGCACAGGTTCTCCATATTATTTAGTAGACACAATTAATAACAAAAATGTTTTAAAGTTTGCTAATGGGACAGCAATTATAACTAGTAGTGACAAAGATTATGTAGCAACTAGAGTTTCATACAAACTAAATCTTAAAGGAGCTTCAGTAAATGTACAATCGGCATGCTCTACATCTATGGTAGCTCTGAGTTTAGGAATAGACAGTTTATTAAATTATCAATCAGATATTATTTTGGCAGGTGGGTCAACAATCGGAATTCCTGTAAATAAAGGATATATGTATCAACCAGGGAGTCTAGAATCTCCTGAAGGGATTTGCAGAACATTTGATAAAGACGCAAAAGGCACTGTTTTTAGTCGTGGATGCGCCGTGGTTGCATTAAAACGTTTAGAAGATGCTATTGCAGATAAAGATGATATATACGCCGTAATTTTAGGAGGAGCAATTAATAATGATGGTAACAGAAAAGCCGGCTATACAGCTCCCAGCGTGCAAGGACAGGTAGAAGTTATAACAGAAGCCTTAGAATATGCCGAAGTAGATCCTCGAACTATTTCGATGGTAGAGGCTCATGGAACAGCAACTCTTATTGGAGACCCAATTGAAGTTACATCTCTATGTGAATCATTTTCACAATATACATCTGACAAACAGTTTTGTGCATTAGGATCGGTAAAAACAAATATTGGACACACAGATGTGGCTTCTGGAGTCGCTAGTTTAATCAAAACTTGTATGAGTTTGAAGCATGGCATAATTCCAGCCTCTTTAAATTATCGAGAGCCAAATCCGGCAATTGATTTTGTGAAAAGTCCATTTTATGTAAACACAAAAACTAAAAAATGGGAAACTCAAAACAATACACCTAAGAGAGCAATTGTAAATTCATTTGGAGTTGGTGGGACAAATGTATGTATGGTTCTTGAAGAACCTCCTGTACTTGAAAATGACACTAACCAAAAGGATTATGATCTGTTATTAGTTTCTGCACATAACAAAACATCATATGAAAATTATTTGAAAGATATTTCAGAATTTTTATTGTCAAATCCGACAACTAATTTAAACGCGCTTGCACATACTTCAAGAATTTCTAGAAGTCAAATGAAATTTAAAGGGACTTTTGCATTTAAAAACTATGACGATTTATTATCTAAATTAAATTCTTCTGTTCCAAATAGTTCCAAATATCAGCAGAAAAAAGATTTGGCATTTATGTTTCCAGGACAAGGAAATCAGTTTATTAATATGGGATTAGACCTATATAATAATTCATCTATCTTTAAAAATTATTTAGATCAATGTGCGAAAATTATTGAGTCCATAATAGATGTCGATATTCGCGAAATCATTTATCCGAAAGAAAATTATCTTGAAAAAGCATCTGAACTTATAGATCATACTTATATTACTCAGCCAGCGATATTTGCTATTAGCTATGCTGTGGCAAAAACTTTAATCGATTTAAATGTAGAACCAGATGTATTAATTGGGCATAGTGTTGGTGAGTATGTAGCAGCTGCTATTTCAGGAATAATGTCTTTAGAAGATGCTGTCAAATCAGTAGTAATAAGAGGGAAACTAGTTTTCAACTTACCAAAAGGCTCTATGTTGGCAGTGCTTTTAACAGAAACTGAGATAAATAAAATTCTACCAAAGGAACTCTCTGTTGCTGTAGTGAATAGCCCAGAACTTGTTGTAGTTTCTGGTGAGAGTGATTATATTAACTCTTTTGCAACAAAATTAAACGAGGATAAAATTTTTAATAAATTACTGCCAACATCACATGCATTTCATTCAAAAATGATGATTCCATGTCTGGAAGAATATAGAGAATTCTTTAAAAACATACAGTTGGCTACTCCAAAAATTCCGATTATTAGTACCGTTACCGGTGAATTACTTACAAATCAGCAATCTTTAGATCATGAATATTGGGTACAGCATGTGGTTAATCCTGTAAGATTTGGAGATGCTGCAGAAAAACTTTTAAATAGAGATGCTGTTGTTTTTCTTGAATGTGGTCCTGGTCAATCTTTAGAATCGGCAATAAAGAGGAGAATTACTAAAGAAAGTAATCATACATGTTTTTCAACAATGTCAGAACCTATTGACTCTGTTATTGCTTTAGATTCTGCTTTGGGAAAATTGTGGATAGAGAATATAAAAGTAGACTTTAACAAAAGGTATAATTCTGAAAATTTGGTTAAAATTCATTATCCTCTTTTGCCATTTAATCGCAAATCATATTTGGTAGAATTTGAAGAGAAGAATTCATTAAATGAAGCAGGAAATTTCAAAAAAGAAAATATAAACGATTGGTATTACATGCCATCGTGGCAAAAAACATCAAAATTGGCGCTTGCAAAAAAAAATTCTGTAATCCCCACTTTCTCAAATGAAAAATGGATCATTTTTATTGAGAGTGACTTGTCGAAAAAGATTGCTGATATTTTGATAGGAGAGGAAAATGCAAACATTTGTATTGTTGAAAAAGGAGAGCATTTTACAAGAAGCGGAAATGAATTTTCAATAAGAATAAGCGAAAAAGAAGATTATTTTAGTCTTTTTAAATCTCTTTCTGAAGAAAAATGCAAGTTAAACATTATACACACATGGAATTTTTCGGAACATGATACAGATGAAATAAATCTAGAGAACTTTGGTTCTTATCTTGATAGAGGATTCTACAGTTTAATGTTTATTGAACAAGCTCTTGTTGCTAATAATCTTTTAGAAGAAATTAAACTTTGTTCTATTATTAACGATGGATATGACATTACTGGTACGGGTAAGATTCTTCCTGAGAAAGCGCTAAGTGTTGGGCCTATTAGAGTAATCTTTAAAGAACACAAAGAAATATCGAGTCTTTTATTGAATCTGGAATGCTATAATGAAAATTTATATCCGGATTTAGTTAGAAATATTATTCAAGAGGTCCGTTGTGACACAGATGATACAATTATTTCATATACAGGATTGACCAGATGGAAAGAAAGCTTTATAAATATTCAACCTGAACCTGTCATTGATAATCAAATCCCAATGCTTCTAAAGAATGATGGAGTATATCTCATTACAGGTGGTTCTGGTGGTATTGGTCGTGTGTTATCATCGTTAATCTCAACAAAACTTGAAAGAGCAACTATTATTTGGACAGGAGCAAGCGAATTACCGGCGAGAAATAAATGGGATATTCTACTGCAGGACAAAAACTTCAATCTTAATCTTAAGGAAAAAATAAAAGCAATAATTGAACTTGAGAAAGAAGGGTTAAACGTATATTATTATTGCGCAGATGTAAGTGATTATAATGCAATGAAAATAGTTTTTGATGATGTTGAGGATAAATATGGAAAAATTGATGGCATTATCCATTCTGCTGGGATAGCTGGAGGTGGAGTTGTGGCATTAAAGGAAAAATCGATATGCGAGAAAGTACTAGATCCTAAAATTAAAGGAACTTTAATAATTAAGAAACTCATACAAGATAAAGAAATAGACTTTGTTTGCTTATTTTCATCTATTACTGCTATTTTAGGAGAAGCGGGTAGAGTTGATTATATTTCAGCTAATGCGTTTATGGATGCCGCTTGCAACAATCAAGGTTTCATTCATAAAAGTGCTGCTGTGTCTTCAATAAATTGGGGGCAATGGGGTGTGATAGGTATGGCTGCAGATTATCAAAGCAAAAAAAATGATCGGAAATCTTTAGAGGCAAATAGTCAACAAATAAAATACTCTACTGAATGTAATCCAATAGAACTAGAAGTAATAAATAATGATAATAATATTGAAATCTCACATATAAAAATTGATATAGATAAATCATGGATTCTTAACGAGCATCTTCTAACCGGAATCCCTACAATGGTTGGGACTTCATACCTTGAGGCACTAATGCAATGGAAGATTAAACAAAATATTGATGGTGAAATTGTAATTGGAAATGCAGAGTTTTTATCACCCTTGATGATAATGAAAAATATGCCTAAGCAATTATGCTTGTTTTGTGAGAGAATCGGCGATAAGAAATTTAAATTTATTTTTAAGAGTACTAATTCTTTGGACGGCAATTTGTCAGAAAAGGAATGGCAGGACCATTTTGAAGGGACACTATATGTTGAAAATTTAGTCGAAAAACATACTGACATCGAATCAATTATTGAAAAATTGAATTATCGTGATAATACACCACATTTTTTGTCTGTACGAGACTCTAATAATAAAGCTCTTCTCCAATACAGCAAGCGATGGGATTGTAAGGCATTTACTCAAATTGGCACAAATGAGTGGTTAACAAAATTAAGCTTGCCTATGGAATTCAATAATGACCTTGAGAAGTATTTTACACATCCAGCAATGCTCGATGTTGCGACTTCTGCTCACTTTATGTATTTGGACTTAGGAAACTTCCTTCCATTCTCATATGAAACCGTTAAGGTTTACGCTCCTTTTGAAAATACTTTATATTGTCATACTAAACTAAACACAGCAAAAGATCAAAATGACAAGTATATTTATTTCGATTTTCAATTATACAATAGTAAGGGGATCTTAGTTTTTGAAATATTAAACTATGCATTTGTAAACCTTGATGATGATTCAACCGGGAAAAAGGCGTCTGCTGCTGCATTAAAAACAAATATTCCTACCGTAGAAGAAGGTGATATATTACCAGAAGAAGGGAGTAAAGTTCTAGAATGCATTTTAAATAATCCTGAATTAAGACAGACAATTGTATTTACGAAAGATCTTAACAAAGATTTTAAAGAAACCAAAATAAGCTTCTTAAGAAAAGAACACTTGCAAAAAATTAAAAAACAAGAAGCTGTTGAAGATATAGATGATAGACCTGATATTGATACAGTTTATATAGAACCTGAGAATGAGATTGAAAAAACAATACAACAAATTTGGACTAGCATTCTTGGAATAAATAAAATTGGGGTTAATGATACATTCTATGAATTAGGAGGCAATTCTTTACTCTCAATTCAAGTTGCATCAGGAATTACTGAAGAATTTTCAATAGATATTTCAGTAAATGCTTTTATGAATGCGCCAACGATAAAATTACTTTCGGAACTTGTTATCGAAAACATACTTGATGGACATAGCCTTGAAGAAATTGAAAGTTTAATTAATGAATAAATGAAATGAGTGATAAAAAGGACTTAATTGCGAATCTTTCACCAGAAAAACGCGCGGAGCTATTAGCTAAACTATCTAAAAATAAGAAGGCTGAAATTGAAATTGATTTCTCTGAGAATTTCGAATACAAATTTGCTTCTGAAAATCCTTTTGATATTAAGCCATCAAACACAAGTATTGATAATCCGGGACCTGATTGTATTCAGATAGTAGCTAAAGCATCTAGTTTGAATTTTCGCGATGTGATGATTGCTTCTAAACAATATCCATCTTCCCCTGGCGTTCCGGCAAACATGGGATCAGATTATTCGGGTATTGTTGTTAAAGTTGGAGAAAACATCAAAGATTTCAAAGCTGGTGACGAAGTAATTGCAATCCATGTAGGACATATGGAGAACGATGGCACCATTAGAGACAACTGCCATTTTATTAAAATTTTTAATATTCATAAATTCAGTGTTTGCTTGAAGCCAAAGAACTTGACATTCATTGAAGCTTGCTGTATCCCAACAGTATTTCTAACATCATATATTGGGCTTGTAAAACTTGCTAATCTTGCTAAAAATGAAAATGTGTTGATTCACACTGCGTCTGGTGGTGTAGGCCTTTCTGCAGTTCAAATTGCTAAATGGAAAGATGCAAATATTTATGCAACAGCTGGTACCGAAGAAAAACGGACTCACTTAAAACAATATGGTATAGAAAAGATATATAATTCTAGGACTACTGAATTTGCAGAATTAATATCAAATGATAAAAACAAAATAGATGTTGTTTTAAACACACTTTCAGGTGATTTAATGAAAGAAAGTCTGAAACTCCTTTCTCCGTTTGGAAGGTTCATACATATTGACAAAAAAGATATTGCGCTTAACAGCCCTTTGGATCTTAGCTTATTTATTAACGGAATATCGTTTCAATTTTTAGATATTTCGCTTCTTTTTGTAAAACCTGATATTATGAATAATTCTTTAAAAGAAATTGTTAATCTTTTTGAAGAAGAAGCTTTTAATCCAATTAGTCATGTTGTATTTCCAATTCAGGAATTAAAGAAAGCCATAACTATATTCTCGCGTGGTACACATATCGGTAAAATTGTTCTTTCATACTAAGAATTTTAATAATGGACAAATCCCTAAAGGATAAATTAAAAAACCTAAGTCCTGATCAAATCAAGAAAATCATGGCTGTAAATTCTAAATCTGAGACACAGGATTTAAAAACTCATGATATTAGAATGTTACGAAACGATTTAGAGATGTACCCTATGTCTCAAGCTCAGGAAAGAATTTGGTTTTTATCTCAACTGACACATAATACATCCTTATACAATATACCACTTGTAGTAAAACTTACAAGCGCTGAAATCAGTCTTGAAGAATATACAGATGCTTTTAATCTTATAATTGAGAAGAATGAAATCTTAAGAACAACATTCCATGAAAATAATGGAAATCTTTCTCAACAAATACACAAAACTCTCAAAATTAGAATTGATTATGAGGACATATCAGATAATAACTTTAGCTCAAGTTCAGAATTAGTCAGCGAGATTGCAGTCAATCATTCTTCAAAACACTTTGATTTAACCGAACTACCTTTATTTGGAATAAAAATAATCAAATCTTGTAAAAACGAACATGTTCTTATAATAAATATACATCATATTATTTCCGATGGATGGACAAACTCATTAATTTCAAAGGACATTGCAGATATTTTCCAAACTGGAGTTCTGGACAGAGAAAATAGCATCCAATATATTGATTTTGTTGAATGGGAACAAAAATGGATGAAAACTGATGAGTACCAAAGACAGCTTGATTTCTGGA
Organism: uncultured Bacteroidales bacterium; assembly: GCA_964622935.1. Classification (GTDB taxonomy): domain Bacteria; phylum Bacteroidota; class Bacteroidia; order Bacteroidales; family ML635J-15; genus Bact-19. Next base: position 7,910 of record CAZUQY010000092.1, read on the forward strand.
ATAACACTTTAAGTGAATTATCATCAAATCTTAGATTCCCAAAAGACTATTTTTACAGCGAGCATTCATATGATGGTAAAACAATTGTTCGTGATATTCCAAATGACAAATATGATTTGTCGCTAGAGTTTTGCAAAAAAAACAATATTACTGCATTTCATTTTTTCTTTATTTGTTATGCTGTATTAATCGAAAAATACATACAGTCGAAGGATTTAATTATTGGTATTCCAGTTGCAAACCGGAATCAACATAAATTTAAAAACACGTATGGCCTTTTTATTAATTCTCTTCCTTTAAGATTAAAAATAGATACTAATAAAAGTTTCATAGATACTATTAAGAGTTGTGCCAAAAGCATTGGTGATGCGCTATCGTGTCAGGAAGTGCCTTTTACACAGATTATAAAATCTGTAAATCCAGATAGAAATACTAAAGAGAACGCATTGTTCAATATCCATTTTGCTTATCAACACATTTCTCAAGGAGCAAATAGCGATAGGCATGCTTTGCTGCCAATTGACTTTAAAAATTCAAAATTTGACATTAATTTCTGGATTGAAATCGCCGGGCAAGAAAGGAAAATCACTGTAACTTATAAAAGTAGAATAATTGGTAAAGCTAAAATAGAGCGGTTTGTTAATCACTACTTCAATCTAATTGATGAAGCTATAGCTAATCCAGAAATCCGAATAAACGATTTAAAAATATATCCTGAATCAGACTTGCCAAGACTATCGGGAACGAAAGCAAAAATCGAGCAGAACACTTGGATGAACTTCTATAATGACGCGTGCAAAAAATTTCCAAATAGCATAGCAATTGTTGATTCAAATGATGCCATTACTTATAAACATCTTGATGAACAGTCAGATAATCTTGCGATACTATTACAGAAACAAGGTGCTAAAAAAGGGGATATTGTTATAATAGACATTGGAAGAGATATAAATTTTATTGTTGCAATTTTAGCATGTTTTAAATGTGCTTGTACCTATCTCCCTATCGAGAATGACATTCCACCTGAAAAACTAAAATACATTATAAATGATAGTGGAGCTAAAATAAGTTTTACTGACAAAATAATACCAAATATCAGTTGTATTAACACAACAGAATTTAATGATTGCACTACCACGGAGATTCCAGAAAAGGTAAATGTTAATACTTTAGATATTGCATATATTATTTATACATCTGGCACTACAGGCAAACCTAAAGGAGTAAAAGTATCACATAAAGCATTGCTAAATTATTCTCTTGCAATGCAGTCTCGGATTAATGATAATAGTCTGCATTCTTTTGCGCATGTTTCTGCAATCAATGCTGATCTGGGGAACACTTCTATTTTCTTATCTATTGGCTTTGGTGGGCAATTGGTTATTCCTTCTAAAGAATCACTAGTTGATCCAAAAGTGCTTTCAGATTTCTTTGAAATCTATCCTATAGATGTGCTAAAAATAGTTCCTTCACATTTGGACTCTTTATTAAATGAAGACAGTAGCAATGTTTTACCAAAGAAGCTGTTAATTTGCGGTGGGGAATCCTTGTCTAAAACTTTAGTTGATAGAATAAAAGCAATTAATCCAAATCTAAGAATCATTAATCATTATGGACCTACCGAAACTACAATTGGTGTTCTAACCCATGAAATTCTTAGTTTGAATGATAATAGCATAATTCCAATAGGTAAACCGATTGACAATGTAAACATTTTGATTTTGGACAATAACCACAATATTGCACCTATAGGTGTTCAAGGAGAAATATACATCAGTGGGGCTAATAATTCATCCGGTTATATTGGGCAAGATCAATTAAATAAAAAGAAGTTTATTGACATACCTACTTATTCGAATGAAAGATTTTATAAAACTGGAGATCTTGCTTTTATTAATGAAAATAAGGATGTTGTATTTATAGGCAGAAGCGATTCTCAGATAAAACTTAATGGATACAGAATTGAATTAGAAGAAATTGAGAACATTATAAAACTAGAAGCAAAAACAAATAATATTTCTGTATTTGCCAATATCGATTCAAACAAAAATATAAGACTATATGCAGCAATTAAAGATTCCGAGAATCTGGATCTGCTAGAATTAAAAAACAAATTAAGATCTCATCTTTCTCCAAAATTCATCCCTTTAATGTTTTGTGTAGATGAAATACCTCTAACAAAGAATGGAAAGATCAATGTCAAAAGACTCAAAGAAATTGCAAAAGACAATGACTCACAAGAAGAAGTTTTACCAAGAGACCTTTTTGAAGTA
>CAZUQY010000093.1:0-10146 GCA_964622935.1 uncultured Bacteroidales bacterium
ACAGTTAGCCGTTGATTTACAGTAGTTTATGGGTTTTCTTGCAGACACTAATTATTGTTTAACTATTTTACTAAAATAATTTCTTCCTTTTATTTTTACTTGAAGAATATAGACTCCTTTAGGACAATCAGTTAGGTTAAGAGTATGTTTCAATAATTCAGAATTTTCTTCTAAAACAATTCTACCTGATATATCAATTACTCTTATCATTGAATTAGTTTCTTCTTCGAAATCAAAAGAAATCGTAATTTCATCCTTAAATGGATTTGGGTAATAATTTATAGCATTATTTATATCCCTTACTCTATGAACTGCTACAATATTAGAATATTGAAAGCTACCATCTATATCAATTGATTTTAACCTGTAATATGTTAAATCTGAAGGATAAAAATCATAAATACTGTAATGTAAAATAGTATTTGAATAACCATTTGCATTTACACTATTCACTTTTGAAAAGTCAATCCCATTTATTGAAGATTCTACAATAAAATGCATGGTATTATATTCTGATGCCGTTTGCCATTCAACTATATTATTGTCTTCATTTTGTTTAGCTATAAAACTTAATAATTCAATCGGTAATGTAGTTTCACCTTCGTAGGCTCCAATCCAAGGAACAGCTCTTGTCACATCATTGAAATCTTGCTCAACTTCGCCTCCAGTAAACAAATCTACTCCACCTATTGCTCCTCCATCCCAAGGGTTTGGAGATGTAACATGACCTTCTGCATCAATAGTGATTGCTCCAGAGAAACCATTTGCATCATAGCCTTTTGTTGCTGCTTGCCAAGCAGCGAAGTTAGCGTAAGTTGTATTGTATTTCCTTGCAAAATAAGTAGCATCAGTAACATCAAACCAATTACCATCTGATGCAAATGAGCTAAATTGATTATAATGATCCAATCCATAATGCCTACTGGTTCCACCTGTTGTCCTAGTATTTTGAATTACATTATTTTTAACAACATAAGTGCTATTAGTTCCTCCTCCACTACCCGAAGCAATAGAAATACCATATGACCATTTATCAAGATTATTTGCAGTTGACCCATAAACCTTTACTGTATTATGAAGAACGTTTAATGTTCCTCCATCGTAATGGTTATAAATATGTAATCCGAATAATTTTGTATCAGTACCTCCATTATTATCAAGTAATACGACATTATTCTCAATATTTATTATATCTCCAGGTTCAATATCGTCATGTACTGATATTCCATAAGTTTCAATCCATTCATTATCTCCCATTGAAATAATATCATAAATAATGTTTTTCTCAATTGTTCCTGCTCCCGTAATAACAATATTCCCCATTTCTATACCACAAGCATTTGGGTAATTTCCAGTACCTGTATAAGATGATTTAATATCATGTATTATATTCTTTGATATGAGATTATTAAGGTTAGAGTTTTGTACAAAAATTCCAGTAATAGTAGGATCTGTATCATAACCATTCCGAGCTGACGCCGATTCAATATTCATTATCAAATTTCCTGAGCATGTTAATTTTCCGGAAGAACTTCCTGATGATTCAATAACTTTAAATTGTCCGCTGACACCAGCATTTGTGTGTTTTATATTTTGAAAAACATTATTATTACAAGTAAAGTCTGCATCGCCAAAATGATAAATTGCTACACAATCGCCATTTGGTGTCCAAGTAATATTATTTGCAACTAAACTTCCTACTGTATTGCCATTAAATGTATGTGTACCTGATGCTGCTGCATGTTTAATTATATTGTGATCATCAGTATTAAAAGTAAGATTTGAGAAGTAATTATTGTTTACATTCATTGTTGTGAGCTGATCCATTAAAACACAAGAAGAAGCTGCTGAGTTACTAAATGTCAATCCTTTAAAGTTATTACCTGTTATTGTCGCTGTCCCAACAAGATCTTCAATTTCAATTCCATGAAAATTACCCGCACCCTCAATCGACATTTCATCAGTGTCTGTGGTGTCTGCATCATTTCCTCCAAAAAAATTAGCAGAGATTGTTGGTGAAGTTGTTTCACCTCGGAAAAAAATGAAATGTTGCGTTTCACTAGCATCACTTATAATATTATTAGTTCTGTAAAAAATATTATTATTTATTACTGTATTTTCATTTCTTTCTCCTACAGTAATATACCCTATGTATGATTTATTATCCTGTAAACAATCATATAATATATTGTGATGAAAATTCAAATTTGATGTCATTATAGCAGCGTCTCCCTCAACCCAAATTCCAACAGCTGGTTCAGTTGCCCCTGCAGCTGTAGTCATATCTCCAATTTTACAATAGGAAATAGTAATATTATCTGAACAAGTAGAAACGCAGGCAGAAATTTCAACAACTCCATTTGAAGGCAGTGTTGAAATATATGCTTCAGACTCTAAATTACAATAACTAATTGTAATATCCGAAGCATCGTTTGATATCTGAAGAGCAGGTCCTTGATTTATGGATGCTCCTGTTTGAGTGTTTCTAATTGTAATATTTCTATCTGAGCCAATTCCTCCTGAACGACCATCAATCGTAATATTTGTGGCTCCTGTAATTTCAAAAACAGATTGTGTTTGAGAATCGATACCAAAATCAAATACTCTTTCTGATACACCTAGTGCTGGTCTTATTGTCACAATGTTCGCAGAATTGTTTGCACCTAAATCTATCGGATACGTTTCTCCTGCATCAGAATAATCACTCTGAAGTTCAATTATATGTTCAGCTGCAACAGATTTAATGGCATCATAAGCAGTTTGCAGTGTAGTGTATGTACTTGATGCTCCAACTGGGATTACTAATATATCAATAAAGTCTGTTCCAAGAGTGTTGTTACAAGAAGCATATGTACCACTATGAGTAGCAGTAATAACCACATTATCTTCTTCAGTATCGTATTGTATATCAGTCCATGCAATTTGTCCACTAGTGAAAGAGGATGTTAAACCAGTAACAGATGATATAATTCCTGTTCCTCCTTCACTTAATGTGACAGTTCCACTAGCATCAATATCTAAGTTATTATTATCATCTTGAGCTTGAACTGAAATAGCAAAGTCATTATCAATTCTTTCACTTGTAGGTGGACCTGAAGTATAAACAAGTTTTGTAGCTATAACATCAATCTTTCCATTCTCGTCAGTTGCATCACTATTTACATCAGCAAATACATTAAATCCAGACGAACTAGATGTTCCAGCTGTAGCATTTGCATTAGTTATTTTAAATTGAAATTGTTCTTGGTCAATAATAGTTCCTGTTTCAAAAGTTAAATATAAGTCAACTGTAATAGAACCATTATCTGCAGCTGAAACACCAGAAGTAAAAGAAGAGAAAGCCATAGTTTCTCCTGTTACACTTATTTCTTTAATTTTAGTAGAACCAATATACAAGGCTGCTTGCTTTATTGTACTAGCCCATGAATTTCCACCAGTAACACCATCGCTTGTTCCAGGTTCAATTGTTATGGTAGTTAGAACTGTTGGTTCACCATCAGCATCAGAAACTCCACCACCATCTTGAATTTTAAATGACCATACTTTATGAGCATCAGTTGTTCCATTAATGCTTACTGCTGTTTTTGTGGCATAATCAATGTCTGCCATTTCATTATCAGCAGTAACAATATTAGAATTTGCATTCGCAGCAACAAAAGATTCTTCAGCACCATAACTAGTACCACATGAATTTGTAGCATAAGCCTTTACATAATAGGTTGACCCAGCACTTAAGCCAGTAATTGAACTTGTATATACTCCTGTATTTGCTGCTCCATCAGTGGTTATATTATTAGCAGTAGTTGGGTTGCCTCCTGTATTCCAACAAACGCCATGTTCAGAAATAGAACCTCCTCCGATAGAAGTAATATTACCATTTCCTGTTGCTCCTGTTCCTGTAACTAGAGTAACTGCTTGTGTTGTTACTGTTGGAGGTCCTCCTACATTAAAAGTATTACTTACTTTATCCCAGTCTCCACCATTTTTGATGGCTGTAAGTGTTAAATTTGTTCCTGTTCCACTAAACGAAAGAGCATTGCCTCCTGAAAAAGTTGCAACCCCATCAATAGGATCTACAGAAGCAGGAGAAAAATCAGGAGTTCCTCCTGAAGCAGTAATATCAACATTCGGACTTGTAAAATCTAAATCTGTATTACTATTCTCATCAACAGCAGTTACAATAATGTCTGGCGAAATATCTGAACTAGTACAAACACTCGTTGGTTGTTGAGTATATGTAAATCTATCGGCAGTTACTTCTATTCTATTGTCATCTCCTGTAATACTTGTTGTAGCTCCTCCTGCATCAGCAGCGGCAAAAGTTGATTTTGTGTAATCTGCTGTTACTGAATTAATTGTAAAAGAAACCTGTTCATTGTCAACTACTGTAGTTTCGAAAGTACAATATAGATCGAATGTTTTAGTACTATTATCAGTTGCTGCAATAGTTAAGCCTGAAAATGCAGTTGTAGCTCCAACAGTTGTTTGTTCTGATAAGTTTGTAGCACCATCAAAAATGGCCAAAGCTGTAATATACTCATGATTACTAATTGTAAATGAAATACCAGTCATCATTGTATTCTGATTATCAGAATCTGTATTATCTGAGCCACCATCTCTTATCGTAAAAGAACCAACTTTTTCGGAATTTGACGTTGTTAACCCACTTACAGTTGTTTTAGACACATATGCAATATTATCAGGTTCATTAAAATCCGCCTCAACTATATCTGACTCATTATCATAACCTGTTACAATCACAAAATCAGAACTTGAACAACTACCCTCAGTTATAGTTACATTATAAGTCCCTGCTTCAACTCCTGTTGCAGAAGATGTAACCTGAGGATCTTCTTCTGATGATAAAAATGAGTCTGGCCCGTCCCATGAATATGTGCAAGATGATGCAGGCTTAGTAACTATCATATTATCAACAGCAGCACCGTAGTCATTATTGCCAATATATTGAAATCTCAGTGTATATGTGCCAGATGATAATGTTTTTGTATCTGTATAATCATTTTCTTCTGCATCAGCGTCAATTTTCGGAAAACCTGTTAATGTTGTTTTGGTTGATCCATCATAAAAAAAAGCATCAAAGGAATCTCCTGCACTAAAATAATCATAGACATAGTCAAAAGTTACTGTAATATCAGTACTCTCCGTTAAAGTAAAACTTCCTAAAACTAATTCGAAATCTTGATTACATGAAGCATAATCAATTAATGCATATTGGTTAACGCAATTATCACACTCGTTAGCCAAATCTGTATTCGTACCTGTTGTTATCCACCAAGAGTTTAATGTTGTTGCAGCCCCACAATCAGAATTATTAATTTGGTATAAATTTCCAGGAGTAGTTGTAACAATAGCAGATGTTGTTTCTCCTTCAAAATTCTCTTCAAGAATTGTTTGGGCAATAGTACCACAACCTGTTCCTGTTGCATCTAGATTTAAAGCAGCTCCAATTGTTATATTTTGAGGAGAACCAGCATCAACACTTATCGGATTTGCTGTTACTTCTCCTGAGAGAGAAACATTTTGAGTAGTAGCACCAGTGCTAGTAGCCGCTACATTTGAAGGGGCATAAGTACTAGTTGCCAAACCAGATTTTAATCTTGCATAAATTGTTGTAGAGTTTACGGTTCCTCCTGACTGTGTTAATATAATAGATGAACTGAAAGTTACATCATCTTCAGATATCTCAAAGTTAGTTGGAGCTGTTAGTGTAATGTTATTAGTAAGTATAGAACCTTCAACAGTAAATGTCTGAGAAGCAGAAGGTCCAGATCCATTACAATAATCTAAACCTGTAATATCGGCAGAAACAGTAATTGATGGTCCCGAAAGTGTTCCAGTAATTAGCACATCATCAATTACAATACCATATCCATAATCTGAGGTTCCTTCAAAAGCAATATAATATGTTGAATTCACAGAAGGTAATGATATTGTTCTTTTTGTCCATGAAGAAACATTAGATGTAAAAACTCCTGAAGGAGAAATCAAGTTCCAAGAACCACCCAAAGAAGTTTTATAATAAATTCTTAATTCATCTTGATCAGCAGACCAAAGCTCTTGTCCATGCCAAAATTCTAAAGTTGGATTTGTGGTATATCCTGAAAAATCTAGTGCAGGAGTTACAAGTTTTGTTACAGAACCTCTGGTTGCATACATACTAGCATTATAAATGCCTCCATGAGCAGCATCTATTGTCCCTGCTCCAGCACCATCAATAAAAGAAAAATCATTAGCACTAATTTCATTTATTTGCGTCCAACCTGTAGGAATACTAGCTGAATTTTCAAAATCTTGTGAATGTATAGTAGTTTGCCCATAAACAAAATTTATTCCTCCAAGAGGAAAAATTAATAGGAAAACTATTTTAAATATTCTGTTATAAAATAAAAAATTCAACATAGATAAAAAATATCTTCATATTTATGAAAATAAAGAATCGATTAATTTAAATCAATTCTTTTGACATAATTAGTATTGCAATAATAACAGATAATAATAAGCAATGTTCTTAGTAAACATGCTGTTTCGTATAAATTCATGAATTCAAATTTATTTGAGTACAAAATAATCTATTCGATAGGTTTATAATTGAAATAATTGCTTTGCTTATGTATTCTGATAATAATTTTAATCTTCTGAACAAGAGAGTTGATGTCGAACACTTCGCATCGATTTGTATACCTCATCTAATTTTTTACAGTATTAGTGCTGCAATAAAGCAGGATTTTCTTAAGAATGAATTATCTGTAACTATTGGTTGTGATAATATTGTGAATTCTCAATATTGGGTAAGTGAGACATTTAATAATAATTTTTATTCAAGAACTGATTATTTAATTGTTGTATTCAGATTTAAGATTGGTCTTACTTATAGTATTAATGATTACAAGCCTAGTAAAGAGCAAGTAAATTAAGAATCTAGTCAAGGTGTCGGAATGCAAATGATGGAGGAGATATATTAACACAAATATCAATAGAATAATTGCAAAAGGCAAAAAAAAGCCTCTGAATTTCAGAGGCTTTTAATATTTTTAGGGTAAGATTTAGTTTGTTAACCCGTATCTTTTAAAGTTTGTTACAGTTAACTCAGGGTTTTGTTTTTTAAGATAATCTCTTACAGAGATTTTACCTTCTTGTACAAATACTTGATTTAACAGTGTGTTCTCTTTGAAGAATTTTTGAAGTTTACCTTGCGCAATTTTGTCAAGTAATTCTTCAGCTTTACCTTCAAGACGTGCTTGTTCGCGACCAATCTCTAGTTCTTTGTCGATAACTTCTTGAGGAACAGAATTTTTATCAACAGCTGCAGGACTCATAGCTGCTATTTGCATAGCGATATTGAGACCAATTTGAGTATCAATCACAATATTAAATCCTACAAGAGTTGCAAGTTTATTACCCATGTGAATATATGAACTAACTTTGTCAGCTTCTATTTTTTCGTAACAAGCGATTTCCATTTTTTCGCCTGTAACTCCACTTCTTTCAACAATAAGTTCAGCAATGGTTTGACCACCATTCATTTCGATTGCGTTAAGTTCTTCTAAATTAGAAGGTAATTTATCTGCAGCAATTTCAAGTATAGAATTAGCTAAAGCAACAAAATCATCATTTTTAGCAACAAAATCAGTTTCGCAATTTAGTGCAATCAAAACACCAACAGTATCGTTATTAACTGTTTTTGCTATAACTGCGCCTTCAGTTGCATTGCGATCTGCTCTTTTATTAGCAATTGCAAGTCCTTTTTCGCGGATAAGTTCCTTAGCTCTCTCAAATTCACCATCAGCTTCAACCAATGCTTTTTTACAATCCATCATGCCAGCACCGGTCATTTTTCTAAGTTTGGCTACTTCAGCAGCGCTTATCTTTGTCATTTTCCTTAATTTTAAAAAGGTTGGTAACTATTCTTTAGTTTCACTTTTTTTGTCAGATTCAATAGGTTTTGGAGATTCTCTTCTGGCTCTAGTCCTTTTTGTAGGTTTTTTAAACTCAGTATTCATTGACCCATCGCCTTTATTTTCTGCTACATTGGCATCTTTTTCTGCACTTCTTTCAGCTAAACCTTCTTTGATTGCCTGACACATTGCATTTACGATAACTTGAATTGATTTTGAAGCATCGTCGTTTGCTGGTATTGGAAAATCGATAGGTTTTGGATCTGAATTTGTGTCAACCATTGCAAATACAGGAACACCTAATCTAATAGCTTCTCTTACTGCAATTTTTTCTTTCATTATGTCAACAACAAAAATTGCTGCTGGTAATCTTGAAAGGTCAGAAATTGATCCCAAGTTTTTCTCAAGATTTGCTCTCTGACGTTGAACTTGAAGTCTTTCGCGTTTTGACATTGTAGCTAAAGTTCCATCAACTTGCATTTTGTCGATAGTTGTCATTTTCTTAACAGATTTCCTGATTGTAGGGAAGTTTGTTAACATTCCACCAGGCCAACGTTCTGTAACGTAAGGCATGTTAATGTTTGATACTTCTTCGGCAACGATATCTTTTGCTTGTTTCTTTGTTGCAACAAAAAGGATTTTTCTTCCTGATTTTGCAATGTTTTTCAATGCACTTGCAGCTTCATCTATTTTAACAACAGTTTTGTGCAAATCAATAATGTGAATACCATTGCGCTCCATAAAGATATAAGGAGCCATAGATGGATTCCATTTACGTCTCAGGTGACCAAAGTGTACACCTGCTTCCAGTAATTGATCAAAATTTACTCTTGACATTTTCTACTTTTTTAAGTTTACGTTCTGTAGTAACAATTGCACGGTAGGTCTTATTAACAATCCGTGCAATTTAGATACTAAACTCGATTTATAATTCTCTGAAATACTATTAACGTTTACTGAATTGGAATTTTTTACGGGCTTTCTTTTGTCCCGGTTTTTTCCTTTCAACAACTCTTGGATCACGTGTAAGGAATCCCATTGGTTTGAGACTTGCGCGATAGTCTGGGTCAACTTTTAATAAAGCTCTTGAAATCCCTAGACGTAATGCTTCTGCTTGTCCTTTTATTCCACCACCATCGATGTTTGCTTTAACATCGAAGCTTTCGAGTTTGTCAATTGTCAAAAATGGTTGTTTTACAATATACTGCAATTGCAAAATTGTAAAATAATCTTCCATTTTCTTATCATTAACGGTAATGTTTCCTTTGCCTTCGCTCAGATAAACTCTAGCTACAGCTGCCTTTCTACGGCCTAATGCATTAAATACTTCCATAATGCTTATTTAATTGTATTTAAGTCCAACTTAGTTGGTTTTTGAGCTTCTTGTTTGTGCTCAGTACCAACATATACATATAGATTTCTGAATAAATCTGCACCTAAACGATTTTTAGGCAACATACCTTTAACAGCTTTTTCTATAACTCTTTCTGGATGCTTGCTTAGCATTTCTTCCGGATTTGTTTTTTTCTGTCCACCAGGATAACCTGAGTGACTAATATAAACTTTATCAGTAAGTTTTTTACCAGTTAAACGGATTTTATCAGCATTGAGGACGATTATATTGTCTCCGCAATCAACATGAGGTGTGAAGTTTGTTTTATGCTTTCCACGGAGCACAAATGCTACTTTGGAAGCCAAACGGCCTAGCACCTCACCTTCAGCATCAACAACAAACCACTGTTTAGTAACAGTCTCTTTGTTTGCTGATATTGTTCTGTACTTTAATGTTTTCACTATTTTGTAAATTTTAATTGTTAAATATTAATTTACCCCTTAGGTTGGATGACCAAACGGACTGCAAAAATAATACATTTTTAAATAAATCCACATATTTTGGGCAATTAATTTGCATTGGATGCAATAGTGCTGAGAGTCTCTAATATCAAGGGTATGGTGAGGTTTGTTCTTGTTTAGTGGAAAAGTTTTTTATTTGTAGATTCAGAAATATATAAAAATTATATCTTATTGAAACACAAAATATTGTAAAAATCATGTGGCTCAATCTATTAATTAACTTGTAGGTTTCAGATTAAAAAATTGTATTTTTGCAAAACAAATGTTGTTCTAAATGATTTATAGTTATAGATTTTAATTTTTTTATGAGATTTACAAATTAAAATGTTACAAATGGACTTTTACAGATTTTTAAATGATTATAGCGAAGGCGCAC
>CAZUQY010000094.1:0-10027 GCA_964622935.1 uncultured Bacteroidales bacterium
CTGGAGGGGAATCTCAAAGAATAAATCTGTCAACTAGATCTGGATCGGGGTTAGTAGGGTCGTTATATATTCTCGCTGAACCAAGTATTGGGCTATATCCTCATGATACTCAAAATCTAATTAAGGTTTTAAGGAATTTGCGAGATCGAGATAATACTGTAGTTGTTGTAGAACATGACGAGGAAATAATTAGGTCGGCTGATTATATTATTGATATTGGTCCTAAAGCTGGAAATTTCGGAGGTGAAGTCGTATTCGCAGGAGAACTTGATACAATGATAAATGAGTGTAATAGTTTGACGGCACAATATCTTAGGTCAGAACTTAAAACTTTAGATTCATATAGTCGAGTTAAGTGGAATAACTTTATTGAAATAAAAGGTGCCAGACAGCATAATCTAAAAAATATAGATGTTAAGTTTCCACTAGGTGTTGCTACTGTAGTGACGGGTGTTAGTGGGTCAGGTAAAACAAGTCTTGTGAAAACAATTCTATATCCTGCATTGAAGAAGCAATTAGGTTTATTTGCCGATAAAACCGGTGAACACGATTCTTTGTCTGGTGACATTCATTTAATTAGTGATATTGAATATGTAGATCAGAATCCCATTGGAAAATCATCGCGTTCAAACCCTGCAACATATATTAAGGCTTTTGACGAAGTACGCAAGTTATTTGCCGAGCAAAAACATGCAAAAGCTAATGGATTTAAACCATCTCATTTTTCGTTTAATGTTCCTGGAGGTAGGTGCGAAGCATGTCAAGGAGAAGGTGTTATAACAGTCGAAATGCAATTTATGGCTGATGTTCATTTGGTTTGTGATGAATGTGATGGAAAGCGTTTCAAGGAAGATGTCTTAGATGTTAGGTGTCGTGAAAAGAATATTTTTGATATTTTAGAGATGCCGGTTAGCGAAGCGGTTGAGTATTTTGCTCAAGGTACAAGTCGGTCTGAAAAGAAAATCGCAAGCTTATTGCAGCATTATCTCGATGTTGGGCTAGGTTATGTTAAGCTTGGCCAGTCATCAAATACACTTAGTGGTGGAGAAAGTCAACGCATTAAACTTGCAAGTTTTTTAAGCAAGGAGAAAATGTCGCCAATGATATTCGTTTTTGATGAACCTACAACCGGTTTACACTTTCATGATATACGAAAATTGTTACAATCATTTGAGAGAATAAGATCCAAAGGGCATACTTTAATTATTATAGAACATAATCCTGAAGTTATAAAATTTGCAGATTGGATTATTGATCTTGGACCTGGAGGTGGAGAAAAAGGAGGCGAACTTATTTATACTGGTTCACCAGAGGAAATACATAAATGTAAGAAGTCGATGACAGGGAAGTTTATTAAACTATAATTCTATTTATTTTCAGCTTCAATTTTAATAATAGATCTGTTTTTATCTAGTACTTCTTCAGCATTAATCAATTTTGCAATTTTTGCTCTAATCCAAAACGACATCATAATATTTGTCATTCCAAATACTGTCATTATTATTCCAAAATAGACTGTTATACCTTTAGCAGCTTCAAAAGGATTTAAAGCCATTACCGTCCCAGCAATAATCATTATGATTGAAAATGCGAGAAAGACTTTAGCTGTAGTTGAAAGTGGTTGAAAGTTAAGGCTCATAATAAGCTGAGTAAGTCCGCCTAAAATCAATGTGACACCTAAAACAATAATGAAGATATCAATAAAAGTACTTGGGAAGATTGCCAGTGCAAGACCAAATAGCATCACAAGTGATGAACCAATGATTCCTATAACCTGGATGAATTTCTTTTCACTTTTGTTTTTTAGTCTTAATAATAGGATTGTCAATCCACTAAGTCCAATTATTATCCCTATCGTGATTATCACAGTTTTAAGAAAATTCTCTGGCATGGCTATAGATGTAACTCCAATGGCAAACGAAAATAAGCCCATATAGAGTAAAATATTTGCTGGTAATTTTGTCTTTTTCATGTTTTTATAAGTTTATATCTAATTAACAAATATAGTATAAAAATGTTATTTGGAAAAATGCAGTATTCTTAGAAAAATAAACAGCTATCTCCATAACTTAAAAATCGAAAATCATTGTCTAAAGCATAGTTATAGACTTTCTTCCAATCATCGCCAATATATGCTGCAAGAAGTAGGAGCAGGGTTGATTTGGGTTGATGGAAATTTGTGATTAATCTATCTGTTAAACGAAATCTATATCCGGGAAATATCATTATTTGTGTTGCGCAATTAAGATTATCGAAATCATTTTGAGTCATCCAGTCTAATGCGTTTTGCATTAGTTCTTTTGTTTTATCTGCAAATTTGAAGTTCTTTTCATCATAGGCTTCCCATTGGCTAATAAAAAACTCATTATCAGATTTTGTAGGATTGTTAAAAATTTGAATTGCAATCTGAATGAAACTCTCTAAGGTTCTAACACTTGTTGTCCCAACTAATGTTATGTTTCCAAAATAAGTTATAAATGCTTTTACGTTTTGTTTTGTAATTACAAAATGTTCGGTATGCATTTTGTGATCTGAAATCACTTCTGCCTTCACTGGTTGAAAAGTTCCTGCACCAACATGTAAAGTGACAGATTCGGTACAAATATTCTTTTGTTTTATAGATTCTAATACTTCATCTGTAAAATGCAATCCGGCGGTAGGGGCAGCTACCGATCCTTTATATTTACTATAAATGGTTTGGTATCTTTTGTCGTCGATGCTTTCCGATTCTCGATTTAAATATGGAGGAATTGGAATATTACCAAGAACTTCAAGTATTTCGGAGAAAATGACATCTGGATTATCCCACTGGAATAATATCTCAAATGCATTCCCAAGATTATTGACTTTGCTTGCGGATAAGGATATGTTATTATTCCCAATCTGAAGTTGTTTCGTTAAATCATCAGTTTTCCACTTTTTGTTATTGCCAACGAAGAATTTCCAAGAGCATTTTGTTTTAGCACCCAAAGCAAGTGAATAATCAACAGGATAAATAGGTTCTAAACAAAATATTTCAATTCTCGAACCTGTTTCTTTTTGAAAATGAAGTCTTGCCTTTATTACCTTAGTATCATTAAATACTAGTAAGCTATCTGATGGTAAGAGTTCAGAAATATTTCTAAAAATCGTATGCGAAATTTTAGAATCATGCATTACAAGAAGTTTAGACGCATCTCTTTCTTCTAAAGGGTATTTGGCAATTCTTTCGTCAGGGAGTTTATAATCAAAATCATTTATGTTGACTTGTAGCGCTTGCTCCATTTTATTGTTTTTTTGCAAAAGTAAATAATCTGGGAGAATAATCAGTATTCAATATTCAATAATTAACAATCAATCAACATTGTTTTAAAAAGCTATTAGATTTTTTCATTTTGGTTTAATGTTAGGATATAATACTCTTTAGTTCGTTATATTTTGCTAATTTTGCACAAAATTTAGAGAAACATTATGGACATAAATATAGGCGATAAAGTAAGGTTTTTAAACGATGTGGGCGGTGGAACAGTTGTGAAATTATTGCCAAAAAACATGGCAATAGTGAAAGATAATGATGATTTTGACTATCCATATCCTGTTAGGGAGCTGGTTATGGTTGAGAAAGCTGTTGAAAAACCAGAGAATTCATTTCCTGGCAGTTTGTACACTGATGAAGATAGAAGAATAGAGAAAAGAACTAAGCAAATAAAAGAGATTGTTGTTGAAAAACCTGAGTTGAAAGAAGATAATATTTCAGAAATATTATTCGCTTTTCTTCGGAAGAAGGAGGATGATTTTGACGGATTCGAAACCTATTTAATAAACGATTCAAATTTTTATTTGTTTTATCATGTTATCTTGCGCGGAGAAAATGGTTATATAATGCTTGACGCTGATGTTCTTGAGCCAAATACGAAAAATGTTGTAAGTGATCTTAAGCGTGATCAGATAAATTCCTCGAAAGAAATTACTATTCAGATTCTATTTTATAATCACCCATATCAGACATTACATGAAATGCTTGAACGTAAAATAAAAATTGTTCCACTTAAGTTTTTTCAGGAGCACGTTTTTATAGAAAACGATTTCTTTGATGAGAAAGCATATGTTTTTGAATTATTAAAGGAGAAACCCGGATTAGGGGAATCAATAAAATCGAATAAGGATTTTGAGAATAATCTAATTCTAAAGGAAGAGGAAGAAGAAGACAAATCTAAAAGGTTTAAACAGAGAAAG
This sequence comes from uncultured Bacteroidales bacterium, assembly GCA_964622935.1. Classification (GTDB taxonomy): domain Bacteria; phylum Bacteroidota; class Bacteroidia; order Bacteroidales; family ML635J-15; genus Bact-19. Next base: position 4,216 of record CAZUQY010000094.1, read on the forward strand.
AAACCGGAAGTTGTTGAAGTAGACCTTCATATTAATCAATTAGTTGATTCTGTTATTGGTATGACAAATGCTGAAATTATTAAAATACAGTTGGATGTATATCACAAAACAATAACTGATGCTATTTTAAATAAGACTAGTAAGGTGATATTGATTCATGGTATTGGCAATGGAACACTTAAAGATGCAATTCGGGAATCCTTGACTAAACAGTATAAGCTACAATTTGAAGATGCTTCTTTCAAAGAATACGGGTTTGGTGCGACTGAAGTTATATTATAGTACTGTTTAATACAATTCGATTTTACAGCATTATTTAAATAAATATATTTACATTTTTTGGAAGCGTCATTATCAAAGTTTATTTGACAAACTTGTTTCTTTAGTGCAATATCATTTTGTATCTTTGAAGTGCTAATGAGTTCAAAATATTTACTTTCAAAATGAAAATTCTATTAAATTGTCTTCCTCCTGCTGATATAAATACTCCATCGATTTCATTATCTATATTGCAAAAATTTATGCAAGAAAATGAAGTCGAGGCTGAAATAAAATATTGGAATTTCCTATTGTCGTTAATGTCTGATTATACTGATAGCGAAGACCCTGAGAAAAGACTATTGCCATTTCTTTCTATACTCAACGATAAAGAAAACTACAAAATGGGCAATGATAGAATTCTTGATATATTTGAAAACTTACAACCCAACAAAACGAATGAAAGTGCAAATGTATTTTCAGAATTATTACAAAAACAGAAGACTGAAATATATAAAATAATTCATCATGAGCTAAAAGACTTTGACTTTAGTGAAATTGCATTAATCGGAATAAGTGCAAAGTATTATCAGTGGATTCCGGGGATAATACTTGCGGAAGAAATAAAAAAGCAAAATCCTAAAACTAAAATTGTTGTTGGCGGATTTGGTAGTGTTGAAGCAGCTAATGAGGCTATTAAGCTTTGTCCTGATTTTGATTTTGTAACATGGGGAGAAGGTGAATATCCATTGTTAGAATTGTATAATCAACTTGATTCAAACGAGCATGATTTTGATAGTGTTCCAAGATTATTGTTCAGGGAAGGAGTGGAGATAAAGCAATCAAAAACAACTAAAAGTGAATATTTGGATTTTAATAATTATCCTTTTCCAAATTTTGATGATTATATGGATTCATACCCCTTTGCGGATAGTGAAGAGAGTGAGGATGTGAATTTTCCAATTAATACAATTCGTTCTTGTCATTGGAGAAAGTGTAAGTTTTGCGATTTTAACACGGGCTATAAACTGAGAGTAAGAACTCCTCAATGTATTGTTAATGAAATCGAACATATTACTGATGAATATGGCATTACGACATTCTCTTTTGTTGATAGTGATACATTTGGGAATCCTGAACATTTTGAAGAACTTCTGGATTTAATAATTGATCTTAAATTCAGGAATGAAGAGGATTATATTTTCTGGGCAGAGATTATCCCTAACTCAGAAATAAGTTCTACAATAATGAAAAAAATGGCGATAGCTGGCTTTAAGAATTTGTTTATCGGCTATGATGGCCTATCTGACTCATTTTTAACCAAGATGAATAAACGGAATGCTTTCTCTGATAATATTTTCTTTGTCAAAGAATCATTAAAATACTCTATTACGCCAATTGTTAATGTTATTCGATTCATTCCAGATGAGTCAAAACAGGACACTGAAGAATGTAAACAGAATCTTCATTACTTGCGTTTCTTTTATAATCATTCAGTTGTAAAATTTGAGCATAATTATGTTGACTTAGTATTATCCTCAACTACAAAATATTACTCTTTGCTTTCGGAAAAGGAAAAAGTAAATTATGATAAAGATGATTTGACATTTCTAATGCCTAAACGATTTTCAGATGGTGATAGCCGTTTTTATTTATTTAGATTTAGACATAATTCGCCTCCAAATATAGTGGAGTGGGAACAACTTGAAGAAGCAGAGAAATATTACAAAGAGAATCGATTTAGTTATACATTACTCGAAAATGATGGAGTCTATTATTATACAGAATTCTGCAACGATATCGAAATAGAAAACATTATTTTTGGAGAACCTGAATATCCACAAGTGTTAAAGTTCATTCAAGAGAAAGTTTGTTCTTTTGAAGTATTATATAAAATGATACAAAGTATGTTTCCTGATATCACGGTTTCTAGATTGCAAGAGATTCTCACAAACCTTAAAGAATCTTATTTAGTTTATTTTGATAGTGAATATAATGGAATTGCTGGTGTTATTTAATGTGTTAGTTAAGTTATATCCTATCTGAATAAAAGTATTTTTTTTGCATAAAATCCAAAATAGAATTTGATTAATATGTTTCTATGAATAATTTTAGTCTTTTACGCAACGCACACTAAATCCATTTTTTACAGCATAGCAAGATCGACCAATAGTTGTAAGACTATAATTTATTTCGCGAACCCTAACCATTTCAAATAACCTTCCATGTTATTATTGTTTATCAATTAAACTTTCGTGATTTCTTTATTCACAATTGCTACTAACTCATTGCAGTCGCATTGTATGCTATCTTTGGTTTAGTGTAAGCAGAAACAGGAATTAATCATTTACTTTTAATGTAATGCTTTTAGCAATCTTTAAGGCTGTAGTAAATGTACTAATGTCAGTGTATAGTATTCCAGTTTTACCTGAATAGTGTCCATGACCAATTGGATTCAGAGTATATTCATCCATTAGGTTGTCAGGATCAATTGTAACTGCATAAATTAGAGATGGTTGACAAGAATTGCGATATTCTTTGTCGTCCGGATATTTTGCATTATGCCAGAAATTATTACTATCCCAAGCTTGATTGATTTCTATCAATAAACGAAACTTCTCATTAATCTTAGTATTTGTTTTCGTTTTTAAGATAAAACTACTTTGTGGTGTTGCGCCAGTATATGCATCGATAATTGGATTCTCGGTTGTAGGTATTTCAGCATTTTTTGTACGTTTATGTATGAAATAAGGAAGTGTGGCATTATACATTTTTTTCCCAGCTTCCCATTTGCCTGTACTTGAATCTCCGTATCGGTATATTCCAGTAGCAACGGATTTACTTACAAATAGTTCTTGAATAAATTTTTCCTCCATTGTTTCAATCCAAATAGCAAAAGATGGATTGTTATGACCTTTACCTGTTGTAAAGCTAAGTTCAATATTGTAGCCTTTGCCATTAATATTAGTCTCGATAATTTCTTTTTCCTGATTCTTTTTCTTTTTGCAGAATTCTGAACCTCCATCTGCATATGAGTTTAAAATTGATAAGGAAAAAATAAGTGATATTATAAATATTGTTTTCATTTTTTTTTCTGTTTCTGGTAATTAAAATTCTACAATTATTCCTAATGTTGGCACTAAAGTTCCGCTTCCATCTGATGGGATTTTTCGTAATAAGTATTTTGTTGGATTGCTAGGATCTATTTGTACGTTACCGTTAATGTCTGTGTTTAAATATAAATCTTGAGTTTGCGATTTGAAATTATATGCATTCTGAATGTCAATATAGAACTTCAATGATGCGTTTTCAAAGTAGAATATTTTATCAACTCTAAAGTCTAATTGATGGAATGGGTTGAATCGGAATTGATTAAGTTGTGAATAATCAAAATATGGAGTGCCTCTTAAATCCCAAGCAGCTATGCTAGATGTTGTTTCTAGATCATATGGAGTATATGGTAAACCACCAGCATATCTCCATTTAAATCCAATAGACCAATTGTTTTTAAATTTCTTTGTAGCTGTAAGACTTAAAATATGACGATTATCCCATGAGGTGGATATGTAATCGTCATCGATGTTTTTAAACTCACTAATTGCAAATGTGTACGAGACGCTTACGTTAAAATTATTTTTGAAACGATTTTGGCTAAATACTTCAAATCCATAAGCGTGACCTTGTCCAATACTTGAAATTTCCTCGTCGCCAACAACTCCAAAATCGACAGGTTTGAAAGCTAGTACAAGAGAATCTTTAACAGAAAATGGATATTTGTCGTATGTTTTATAAAAACCTTCTATTGATATGATTGATGAGTTAGTTGGGCGATATGCGAATCCAGCAATTAAATGATTTGATTGAATGTACTTAATGTCATTATTTTTATTAACCAAGATTCCATTAGAATCTCTATATCCCAAACTTGTGTAAGAAGGTAAAAGGTAATATCTGCCTGCGTTCATGTTAATACTTAATTTTTCGTTAATATCATAGGATGCAGAAAATCTAGGGGAGAATTGCTCTAAAGGATTTGTCATAGATGATGAATACTCATTTCCATCAAATCTGACACCTAATGAAAGTGAAAGTCGGTTTCCAATTATAGATTTTGATATTTGTCCAAAAGCACCATATTTGAATATGTCAAGATTGGAATCGTACGATATTACCTGTTGTCCAAAAGGAGTAAAAATATTTAAATAAGTATCATTATAATATCTTGCATATTCGAAATTTGCACCAAAGTTGATTCTGTAATTATTATCAGTTTTGAAGAAGTCTTCAATTCGGAACTTGTTTTCTGCTTCGAAAGATGTATAATTACTTAATAAGTTAGCATCATTAATAATATTGTCAGTGTATTTATAGTATCTGTTATTCAGCATGTTACGACTAAGGACAAATGTTGAATAACCCTTTTCTCGGAAACGCTTATAAACTGCCCCAAGAGTGTATGTCCACTGCTCACTTTCGTTCAGATATCCTAAAATGTATTTTTGAAACTCAGTTGGATCGGAAATATTCCTATCTAATACATTTACATCATAAGCACCAAGACCGACAAATGTAATTTCACTTTTATCGTCAATTTTTGTTTTGATTTTAAATTGGGCATCGTTGAAAGTTGGTAGAAATGGTAAGCCAATAAGTTGAAATAAAAAGTTAAGATATGATCTTCTTGCAGAAACAACATAAGTTGTATTTTCTCCAATTGGGCCATCTAATGTCATAGAAACATCTGAAGCACCAAGACTACCTTTAAATCGCATTTCTTCTTTGTTGCCATCAATTTGCTTAAAATTAAATATCCCGCTTAACGCATTGCCTCTATTTGCAGGGAAAGCCCCTGAATAGAAATCTACATTTCTGATAAAATCAGCATTTAAAATTCCATTAGTACCTCCACTAGCACCTTGTGTTGCAAAATGATTAATATTTGGGATTTCTACATCGTCGAGGTAAAATTTTGATTCATTCGAAGCCCCGCCACGAACAATAATATCGTTTCTGTTTTGGCCTGGTATTGCAGCTACGCCCGGTAGATTTTGAATTACTTTTGAGATGTCTCTATTTGCTCCTGGTGAATTCTCTATCTCAGATAGTCCTATGCTTCTTAAAGAAATAGGCGCTTCCTCATTTTTTTTAAACATTTGTGCTTGCACAGTAACTTCGTTTAGTGTGACAGCTGATTCGCGCATTGATATATCAAGATTTACAATCTTTCCAGGACTAACTTGTATTTCTTGTGTAATTTTGGTGTCAAATCCTAATGTAGATGCTGTAAGACGATATATGCCTGGAGTTAAACCACTAATGAGATAGTTTCCATCAAAGTCTGAGGATGCTCCATAATCTGTACCTTCAATAAAAATATTTGAAAATGGTAAAGCTTCGTTACTTACTTCGTTAAATATCCTTCCTTGAATTTGTCCTATCTGAGAATAAATTAATATTGAGAAAAAAGTGAATATTAAAAGTGTAAATATCTTCTTGTTCATAGTCTTTTTTTTTATAAAAAGGCCGAGGCTGCTACTAATTGGCTTTTTCACTA
>CAZUQY010000095.1:0-9977 GCA_964622935.1 uncultured Bacteroidales bacterium
CTTCTTTTGAACAGGCCAAAGAGGACATTATCAAAAATTTGAAACAGCAAAAAAAACCGACCAGAGGATACCACTCCTTTTGCTGATTAAATCAGCCTCAGAACCTCCCAAACAAAGATTCGTATATTTTTGGGCAATAGTATTAGCAAAAATTCTAATAATTTCAAAAAAACTGTATCTTTGTGTTTCTAATTTTGGCAAATGGTAAAAAATAGTTCGCAGACTAATAATAAATCACATAAAAGAAATAAGCTGATAGTTTTCTCAGTACTTACTCTGTCTATGATACTTATAATATTTTTCGTAGGTAGATATTTTGATTCCAAACCACTTAAAGAAGTCGAAAAATCTATTTTAGAGTCTGAAGATTACCAATATGTAATTGATTTTGAAACGAATAAATTTTTAACAAACGCAGTATCGGTTAGTACTGAGAAATTTCTTTCCGGTAGTAAGAGTGGTAAAATGATTGGTTATAAATCATTTAGTCCTGGAATCAATATTCCTGTGCCAACTGACGATAGTACGCTTATTGAAGGTCTGAACGTTAAACTATGGATAAATACTTCCAGTTCTAATCTTAATGTAACTCTTGTATTTTCTGTGCTTGATCAAAATAAAAATCAAATACATTGGGATGGTTATAGCATTAAGAAGTCTGATATCTTGGTTGATAATTGGCATGATTTTCAGCATCGGTTTGATTTTCCTGCGGAACTTATTAGTACTAATAATACTATAAGAATTTACCTTTGGAATCAGGACGATAGTAATGCTGCAATTTATGTTGACGATGTCAGTATTGGTTTTAACGAGAATTTTTTACCTGAAAGACCTAGGTCTAAATTTATAGATTTTGAAAATGACGAATTTGATAGATTGAGCTCAAAATATTCATTATCAGGGTTTTATAGTACGTTTGCAAAAGGTAAAGACGGCTATTCTGCTGTTGTAAAAATTCCAATGAGAGATATTAAATATGAAGAACTTGGTAGCATTGCATATAGTTTTCATTATCTGACAGAAAAGCCTCAAGTAGATGCATCGTTCGTGATATCTATTACCGATAGTTTAAATAATGATATTTTATGGCAATGTACCCATCTAAAATTTGATAATCATCAGACTGGTGTGTGGGATATTGGTAACGGAAATACTGTTGTCCCCGAAGAAGCTCTAGATTCATTAAATACAATAAAAATTTACCTTTGGAATCGTAATGATAATACGACTTATATTGATGACGTTTATTTGGTTATAAAGGAAAAAGATGCCAGCTCAATGGAAGAAGTGCCGGCTTGTAATTTCATAAATGATAAGGAATTTAGCAAGGAATTAAATCATCCTCCTTATAAAATAAAAAAGATTCATAAGTTTGAATTATCGGACAACAATATTTCTAAGCTAAATAGGGTTTTCACAAAGAGTGATAAGGCATTAGTGAGTAATTTTATTCCAGAATCGGACAATAGCGAAATTCTTACATTTTATAAGGGTAAATGTTTAATGATTGATTTTAAAGAATCACAAATTGAGGTTAACGACATAGTTTTTGAACCTAAATTAGGGGCTAATGTTAATTTGTTTTCGGATCACGGATATGTTTTTGTTTGCAACAAAGTTGATAGGAGGCTCGACCATTATAAATACAGTTCCGAAACCGGTAAGTTTGTGAAAATAGGTGAGATTGAAAATGTTGATTCTGATAAAATTGTTGATATTACAATTAACCCTGATAAAACTATTAGTGTTTTTGAAAATACCGGAAAGGTTATCACTTACATTCAAACAAATGGGGTTTATAATATCTTGAGCGATAAAAAACTAATAAATCCTGAGTTTGGAAATGTGAAATTATTAAAGGGGGCATTCTTGAGAAAAGAAACCCAAGTAGTGTTAATTTACCTGCAGAACAGTCAGGATAGATATCATATTTTTGATTACAATACTTCAAGTCATACTTGGGACTTGTCGTTACTGTATGACAATAAATCGAGTCAGAGTTTTAATAAAATGAAATTTAGCAATGATTATTATTATTGCAATTATGATAAAAAGAATTATCAGGAGATTTTGCAATTAGAGAAGTCTCCACGATTTGATTTAAAGATGTTGAATTTTAATAAAATGTCTTATGAGATTTTATTTAATATCGATTTTTTTGGTTTTAACGGTAAGCAAAATCCAAAGTATTATGAAGTAAATAAAGTGCTCTGTGGTAATTTTACTGGTGATGAGCGAACTGAGTTCATAATATTTCAGGATAATCTACATAAGGTTGACTGGCTTACACAGAAGGTTGAAATGTATTATTTTAAGTAGAATGAAAGAAACAAAGTTATCTATACTTTTGATGTTTGTTGTATTATCGTTTTTAGCGTGTAATCCTCAGTCTGATAAGGAGCAAAAATCGCAAATCGAAATTTCAAAAGTACATTTGCTCACAAACTATCTTCAGAAGACAATCTGGATGGATTACGAGGGTGCAATGAGCGGCTTTGTTATTCCATCGTCAAATCAGACTAAAAATGCGATGTTTGATTTCGATTTTGTTGTTAAAAATCTTTCCGGTAAGGAGCAAGAATATTATTATAAAATTTATTATCAGAACGAATCTTATAAATTTCCAAATACTGATCCATCAAATGGAACACGTCAGCATGAATTTGCTCATGAGAATTTTTACGGCACTTGGGAAGATACTAAAATTGAATTTAAACCATGTGGAAAAATTGCTGTGGGTGAGGATGTAAAAATTTCTGATTCATTTAGGATAGTGGGTAATCCTCGAAATGAGGAAAAGTTTTTTTATGAAGGAGAAAATGATAGATGGAAGCGTAATCCACGAGTAGGCGATTACAGTTTTATGATTGTTGTTGTTAGTAAAAGTAGTCTTGATAAGATACCAGAATATATTACGGATATTGGTAAGACTTTGGATGATAATTTTGTCAGTCCGTTTTTTTACTTTCTGAATGGAGATGGTAAGCAATTAGCCGGATGCCGAGTGAATTTTTACAATAAGCTAATTTCAGTTAAAGCATCGCCTGATTTAGGGAATGGTGTATATGTAAATAAGTACAAGTTTCAAAATTTTAAGGATGATGGTTTTGACGTAAACTATTCGTGTAATTGTAACGAATCGGACGAGTTATATGAGACGGCTCCTGTTTCGCAGTTTGTGCATTATATCGATGAATCTTCGCAATTTGACAATGTGCCTGTTATAGAGGACTTTTTTAATGGTAATTTTACTAAAGAAGAATATAACTGGATGCGTGCATTTTATGGCACTGAGGATCGTATTAGGTTATTGCCCAGCACTGCGAAGGTACCTTGCGAAACTGTCTATAGTGATTCGACAGAAGATAAAATTGTAATTCGCAATTCAAAATCGACTTATGGAAATTGGCAAAAGCAGAATGTGGGGATGATTACTCGCAATGGTTTTACATATGGTAAATTTACAGTAAAGGCAAATCTTACTGAACTGTTGAACAGCGACAATGTATGGAATGGTATTACTAACGCTATATGGCTAATATATCAGGGTGGGCGTGGTTCGAACGAAACCGGTTGGAATCTTCGTCGTCCGTGCAGAGAAAAGGGATATATGAAGACTTATTGGGGAGGTCGTCAGGATGAGAGAGTTGAAAGAGTTGCATATTCGGAAATTGATTTTGAGATTTTAAAGACAGTACCATATTGTCCGTCTAGCAAGTTTCCGCCTGTTTACAGTAATTACGAAGCTCATCCAAATAAAGTTAGGGATTGGAATCCACAATTGCCCGAGGATATATTAAAGGACGATGCAAATATTGCTGTCTGTTGTACTAATTGGGATATGGCTTGTTGGGAGCCTAAGAATTTCTCGGCTGGTTGTCACGAAGTAAAGCACAACGGTAAAACATATCTTGCACATAGATGGGAAGATTGCTATAGAGCTGTAACTACAAAGTATATGGCTCCTGATGATGAGGTTTTTGGTAGAGATTATTATTATTTTCAGATAGACTGGCAGCCAGATAAAATAATTTGGCGAATAGGTCCGGAGAAAGATCAGTTATACGAAGTAGGGTATATCGATCAAACTATTTCGATGATTCCTGATAATCAAATGTTAATGATTGTGACACAGGAGTTTCATAATACCGACTGGTGGCCAGGATCGCCTTATCATCAATCAAATATTCCATTTCCTGCAGAGGATTATGTTGGCGAAATTTATGAGATAACAGTTGAATAAGGATGGTATTTAGCAGCAACATATTTCTTTTTTATTTCCTCCCAATTTTTCTGGGTTTGTATTTTTTAGCTGATACTAAGTACAAAAATTATGTAGCACTATTTGCCAGTATCTTTTTTTATGCTTGGGGCGCACCAAAGTTTATTTTTGTTGTGATGGGGTCGATTTTGGCTGATTTTTACTTGGTGCAGCAAATGTACAAATCGGTCGATGTTAAAAAGAGGGTTTATCTTGTAATTTCGGTTATTTTAAATTTGGGATTGCTGGCATATTTCAAGTATGCTAATTTTTTCGTTGACAATCTTAGTTCAGTATTTGGATTATTGGGTGGAGGGGATTTTCAGCTTGCAAAGATTGCCTTACCAATTGGGATATCATTTTTTACATTTCAAAAGTTTACTTATACAATTGATGTGTATAGGGGAAAGCATAAACCATTGGAACGTGTAAGTGATTTGTTTCTTTACATTTTATTATTTCCTCAGCTAATAGCCGGTCCTATTGTAAGATATAGTGAAATTGCCGATCAACTTACGGACAGATCAAAAAACGAAACGGTCGAGAATCGATTAACAGGTTTTTACAGATTTATTATTGGATTATCGAAAAAAGTACTGATAGCAAATGTGATGGGAGCTGAGGCCGACAAGATATTTGCTATGGATCCTAATATTATTTCTTCGGGAGCAGCATGGATTGGTGTTTTGGCATATACTTTTCAGATATTTTTCGATTTCTCGGGTTATTCAGATATGGCTATTGGAATAGGAAAAATGATTGGGTTTAAATTTCCTGAGAACTTTAATAATCCATATGTCAGTCGTTCTATTTCTGAATTCTGGCGTAGGTGGCACATGACTTTAGGGCGTTGGATGAAAGATTATCTTTATATTCCTTTAGGAGGAAGCAAGGTTAATTCTAAATGGCGTTTGTATTTTAATTTATGGTTTGTTTTTCTTATTTCGGGATTATGGCACGGAGCATCATGGACTTTTGTTGCTTGGGGAGCATTCCACGGTATGTTTTTAATTCTTGACAGGCTATTCTTGGTTAAATTTCTTGACAAAACAGGAAAAATTCCATCTGTGATTTTTACTTTTCTTGTTACTGTTGTAGGATGGGTAATATTTAGATCGGTTAGCATGCATTTTGCGTTTGATTACCTTTCAAAGATGTTTACTTTTAAAGCAGGAGAACTTGTGCGGCCTGATTTGGAATTTTGGACTATCTTTGCGTTAGCAGTTTTATTTAGTTTCTTCACACTTTTCAAACCAGGCATAAAAATAGAGCAAAAAGTCTTCTACAAAGACTACAAAGTCTCGGGATATTTGGTCATGGCGATTGTAAGTTTAATTTTGCTTGCATTATCTGTTGCATCAATCACATCATCTGGATTTAACCCATTTATTTATTTCAGATTTTAAGGCTCTATTTCTAGTAATAGTTATTTTAAATTATGTAGTTGGACCTTTCCACTAGCCTCAAAGAGGCTAAATGTCTATAACCTCGACTAAGCAGTCTCCTTGAGCGTAGTCGAAAGGGACGCTAGTCGGGGTTATTTGCAACAATTCAATTAGGTTTTGGCTGGAAGTTTGCCTAGGGTGGCCGAGGGGAGTCGAGACTGCAAACTTCATGACAAAACTTTGTATTTAGAAAGAAGTCAACATGTCGGGAACACTATGTTTCTTATGAGTGAGTAATACTTGAACTACTAATCCCAATAGTACCAACCGTTAAGCACTCAAGCAATGTTTCATTTTGTGCTTTGGAATTAAATCGCTATATTTATATTTTAAAAATGTTTCTATTAAGCTCGCTGTTTTATGGAAGAGAAGAAAGCTACAAAAATTCTACTTGTTGATGATGATCTTGATATTCAGGAGTTTATGACTTATAATTTAAAGAAGGAGAATTTTAAGGTTTACAATGCATACAATGGCAAGGAAGCTATTGCTATTGCTAAGGAAAAGATACCAGATTTAATAATACTTGATATTATGATGCCCGGTATGAGTGGGATAGAGGTTTGTCATAAATTGCGAGAAGAGAAGCGACTTGAGCAAGTTCTAATTTGTTTTTTAACTGCAAGGGGAGAGGACTATACTCAAATAGAAGGGTTTGATGCTGGGGCAGATGATTATATAACAAAGCCAATTAGTCCGAAAGTTTTTATTAAAAAAGTGGATGCTTTACTTAGGAGAGCTGATAAAGTTGTTGTTTCGGAGGAATTAGAGTCTTTTGAATCTGATGAATTAAAGGTTAATTATGTTACCCGACAAGTCCATGTAAGAGGAAAGGAAGTAGTTTTGGCGAAGAAAGAATTTGCATTGTTAAGTTTACTCTTATCAAAGCCTGGCAAGGTGTTTACCCGCGACGAAATTTATATTTCGGTTTGGGGTAATGACATTATAGTTGGTGATCGTACGATGGATGTACACATTCGAAAGCTCAGAGAAAAAATAGGAGATGAGTATATCACAACATTTAAGGGAATTGGATATAAAATTAGTTTATGAAAAATCAAAGTGCTAATAATTTGGCAATTTTATCATCGGTAATAATTGCTGCAACAGTATTGATTATATTAGTACTTGGGAATGAGATTTTTGGTCAGAATATTAGTGCTGGGTTTATTGTAATAGCTACGATTGTGTGTTTGCTGATTTCATTTTTTAGTTTGCGGTACTTATTATTTTCTTTTATTTACGATAGAATAAGGCTTATTTACAAGTCGATTAATCAACGTAAAACAAGTAAATCGGGACATGTTTATAAATTTGATCACAATACCGATTTGATTAAAATGGTTGAGGATGATGTGTGTGACTGGGCAAAGGAGCAGGAGCTTGAAATAGAGCGTATGCACGAGATGAATGATTATAGAAAGGAGTTTGTTGGTAATGTTTCGCATGAGTTAAAAACGCCTATTTTTAATGTTCAGGGTTATACACTCACTTTACTTGAGGGAGGATTAGAAGATGAGACGATTAATCAGAAGTATCTAAAGAAAATTGAAAAGAATATAAATAGGATGATTACGATTGTTAACGATTTAGATTCGATAACAAGGCTTGAATCCGGACAGTTAAAGCTTAGGATAAATGATTTTGATCCGATAGCTACTTGCAATGATGTGATAGAGTCATTAGAGGACATTTATACAGCTAAAAGCGTAAGTATTAAAATCATTAAGCATTATGAGAAATCGTATTTTGTAAAAGCCGACGAAGAATTTATAAGTCAAGTATTATCAAATTTATTTATTAATGCAATTAATTACAATAACGAAAACGGCAATATAAGTGCTGAGTTTTTCGAGATGGACAAAAATATTTTGGTTGAGATTACTGATGATGGAATTGGTATTCCGCCTGAAGATTTGTCAAGAGTATTTGAACGGTTTTACAGGGTTGATAAAAGCCGTTCGTTAAATTCCGGAGGATCTGGTTTAGGTTTAGCTATTGTAAAGCATATTATCGAAGCACACGGACAGACGGTTAATGTTCGGAGTTCTGTAGGAGTAGGAACGACAATCGCTTTTACTTTGATGAGAGCAGGGGCTTAGTTTTTTAGAATTATAGCAAATACAGTATGAGTAAAAATCGACAATATTGGTTAGCAATAAGGACAATGCCACATAAGGAGTTATTGGTTTTGGGTGAGCTTGAGATTAGGGGGTTTGAGGTTTTTTTGCCCATGATTGTTAAAATTGGTTTAAGGGGAGTAAAAAGGAAAAGACCTTTGATAAGTGGATATGTGATGGTTTTGGCTAGGAAACTTGATTGTGAACGTTTGCGCTATATTCCTGGGAGCAAAGGTTTGTTAATGATTGAGGGTAAACCTGCAATAGTTACTGAAAAGGAAATCGAATTACTTAGATTGATGATTGGAGAGGGCGATTTTGATCCTCAGGTCGGAGATTTTTGCACCGGTGATAAGGTTCGTGTATTGACTGGACCTTTTATGGGCTGCATAGGTTTTGTATGTAAATCCGAAAAAAACAGAATCGGAATTGATTTGATAGGTTCAATATTTAGAGTGTGGGTTAAATTGGATCAAACCATGTTTGAAAAGATTCTTTAAAATTCTTCATTATTTTAGTCCTTTATTGCAATATTTTTTATACTTTTATAAGGTTAAATGAATTGTTTACCCTTGTATTTGTATTTTAAGTGGGTTCTTTTATTGTGGGGGGACGAAGCGGAGCATTTTTTTATTTCGAGATACGAGATATGATTAGACTTAAAAAAATATTGCACAATGGCAAAGATCGTATTAAGTTAGATTTTGCTTATGACAGTTCAATTGTTGTTATGATACGTCAGGTTAGTGGAGCTAGATGGAGTCCAACAATTAAAGCATGGCATATTCCCTACACAGAAGTGGCGATTGATGAATTGAAGATAAAATTTCCTAAAATTGATTCTGGAGGTTTGTTTAAAACATTAGATAATGATGCGAGTGAGGATTTAGCAGAAGTTAGGATAATGATTTTTGAGAAGAAGTTATTAGTTTATTTGCCGCTCGAAGATGAAGATATTGAATTATTGAAGGCTATAAAATATTGCAGGTGGATTTATAAGGATAAGTGTTTTTATGTTCCTAATTACGCTAATAATTTAAATAAGATCAGGCGTCATTTTGGTGTTCGGTTAATTGAGTTAGAGTCTGATGAATTTGATAATGAACAAAAAACTTTATTAGCACCAATAAAAAGGCAGGTTCTGGATAAACCTGAATATGCTTTTCCTTTGATTGAGGAATATAGAAAGTGGTTAGAGCATAAGCGTTACAGTCCATCTACGGTAGATTCTTATACTGGAGGGGTTATGATATTTTTATCATTTATATATCCTCGTCTGGCAAATGAAGTTGATCAATCTGACATGATTAGATTTGTGAATGAATATGTGATTAAGAATGCTTTTAGTTTTTCGTTTCAGAACCAGGTGATTACGGGCATGAAATTATTTTTACGAGAGATAATAAAGAGTGAATTTGATGTTGAGAGTTTTGAGCGACCACGCAGGGAGCACAAGTTGCCTAATGTTTTGAGTAGGGATGAGGTACGGCGGATATTGAGTGGAATAAAGAACATTAAGCACCGTACAATATTAAGTTTAATCTATGCCTGTGGATTACGTCGCAGTGAGATATTGAACATTAAGATTAAGGATATAGATTCGAAGCGACATTCTTTACTAATCAGGCAGAGCAAGGGCAAAAAGGACAGGATGGTTCCGATTTCTGATGTAATAATTGAAATGTTACGGGATTATTACAAGTTATACAGTCCAAAAGTTTGGTTATTTGAGGGTAAGAATGTTGGCGATAAGTATAGCGAGAGTGGTATGGAAAAGACGATGAAGAAGGCGGTATTAGATGCTGGCATTGAAAAGCCGGTTACATTGCATTGGTTGAGGCATTCGTATGCTACGCATTTATTAGAAAGTGGGACAGATTTAAGATATATACAGGAGTTATTGGGGCACAATAGTAGTAGGACGACAGAGATATACACACATGTAACGGAGAAGAGTTTACAAAGAATCCGCAGTCCCTTTGATGATTTATTTGAATAATAATAATAAAATAACAAAAACATAATCCCCCCAAAAGGTGTGCTTATACACCCAATTTCGTTGTATATGATTTCCTTTGGTGTGGGGATAAGTAAGTTGTACACAATGCTTACGCATAGCACGTTAATGAGTTACTAAAACGTTAATAC
>CAZUQY010000096.1:0-9911 GCA_964622935.1 uncultured Bacteroidales bacterium
CATATTAGATTGCCATTGAGAAGGATTACTAATTCGACTGTCATCGTGTAAAACACTAAAAAGGGTCTCAATATCGCTCCAATCTGACGCATTCTCATTTGTTTTTTTCGTAAAATCATCTGTATTAAAACTTCCTTCTGCAAATGTAGCTCCAGTTCCTTCAGGTTTGTAGCAGTTACCGGTTTCGCTTCCAAACTGATTGGACAACATTGTGTCAAAAATCACCTCGACAATTGTGTAAAGTCCAAAATACACAGGGCCGTCTCCATAATCGATATAAATCCTGCAAAAGCTTGTTCGAGGAGCCAGAACTCCAAATTCGCGGAACAAGTCAGCTGCAGTTTTTTCTCGCATCATAGACATATCATCATAATTACTCGATAATGCTAACTGTGTAAAACCATAAAAAGACTGACCAGTAATTTGCGGATACTCATCATCAAAATGATCAAACTCAAGACGTAATGGTAGTTTATAATTACCCGACTGATAAGCTGAGCGCAAACTCGAATTCCCCTTAAACCTGATTCCAACATAATACCATTCAATGTCGTTCCAAAAAATCGAGCATGGAACATAAACAGGATTTTCAGAAGATGCCTGACCCATATCATCGGGTACAGCACCACCACCCGGAGGCATTGGAGGTTTAGCAACACTGCTGGTTGTTCCATAAAGATCATCTATATTATCTAGCATCATATCCCAGTATTCAGGCTCAATAACAATATCTATACGATGAACTGTGCTGGAATTAAAAACCTCCTGATAATTAGGTATCGCATTGCTTCCATGTGATAATGATGTCCAATCTGATAAGCCTTCGCCTTCAGCAATCAATTTTTCTTTATAACAAGAACTAAAAAGGCTTATCAAAAGTCCGAAGATTATACAAATATTTATGATTTTTTTATTCATAATGTTTAGTCTTATTTGTTAAGGATATTTCCAAAATTATATCTATAGGCAAGTCCTATCACATAGGTTGTTTGAGGATAAGAAACCCCAAGCTCTTTATCAATCTGATAAAATGCCTGTACTTCGCCAAACTTTTTCATGTTATATTTTGTGCCGATTCTAAACCTAAAATCACTAAAGTATGGCAAAATGTATTTCTCATATTTTCGAAAGAATTCAACACTCATAATAGGGTCAAGTTTCCAATTCTTAATTTTATATTCTGTTTTTAGTCTTAAACGATAATATTGTCTGGGATAATCTCCATCAGCAATCTTTTCACCGATATCATTTCGATTTTGGTATCGTAATCTCGTACTAAATTTAAGTTGATTAAAAGAATGTAGATAAATGATATCAAAATTAAACCTCTGCTCTTTGTCGTATACCGATTCTAAGTTATTTTCGCTAATATAACGATATCCTGTAGCAACTTTTAAGTGTTTCTTGATAATTGTATATTTTACAGATGCTCCGGTAAAATATTCGTCTAGAGTACTTGAATTTTTATTTAAACGGAGCTGTTCTTCAATTTCTAAGTTCCACTTTTTTCCTAACTTAGCCTCAATTCCTACCCCCGACCATGTTTCCAAATCTTGTTCTACAACACTTGTCTGTGCTGCTACTGCAGTAACAAATGCCGTAAAAAAAACGTAAATAATTATTCTCTTCATAAGGTTGTTTATATTATGTCTGCTTTTATATTAATAAACAAGCAAATCTCCATTTCTATTATGTTTCAAACTACAATATTACCAAAAACTATAAGTTTGCTAGCATTTATTGGAAGAACTGGCGAATTTTGCTGTCGTAAAATACAGTTAAACACAAAGTATAGCTAGAATAGAAATATGACAATATTACCATTCTTTTTATGCAATTCAAAACTATATGTATATGAAATAAAACACAGAAACAGGAAACCTTTTCTTTTTATACTCGTATTTTTAAATAGTATCAACCAAAACTATAAAAAAGATGAAAAATTTATTATTAATCTGCGCGATTACATTATTTTTATTTGCTTGTAAGGCCTCATCAGAAACGACCAACTCTGGCCCAGCACCCGTACAAACCTTCCAAAAAATAGACAAGGACAATAATGGATTTATTAATAAAAAAGAAGCAAATGTAAGTCCTAATAAAGTTCTAAAAAAGAATTTTAAACAAATTGATAAAAACAAAGATGGAAGAGTTTCGCTTAAGGAATATAAAAAGCATAAATAATAAAATAAAAACCTAACAAGACTAACCCTACTACTGAGATAGAAAGAATAAAATCTCAAAGAGAATATTGAATGTGTTTGATAAAACGCTATCACTATTTAGTTGCTTTTCAAACAATCATATTAAAAAATTTGTGTATTTTTGTTGTAGTAATACAATACTTAAATATAAATTTGGATATGAAAACTACTTTTACCTTATTATTTATCATTGCATTTTCGACAATAGCTGTTCATGGACAAGATAATTGTTCTAATCTTCCTGTAGGAGACATGATAACAGATATAACAACAACGCAGGCACTGGATACAATAAACGCTTATGTTGATAAAGATTGGTTTGTAATTCTAGATGTGAGGACACCTGGAGAATATAATGGTGGACACATTGAAGAAAGTGTAAATTTAGATTATAATTCAAGTTCATTTTCATCTGAACTTCAATGGTTTGATAGAAACAACGTATATCTTATTCATTGCGCAGCTGGAAGCCGCAGTGCACTTGCCAAGGCACAAATGGAAACTTTAGGCTTTTACCGAGTCTATAATATGTCTAGTGGATATAATTCTTGGAACGGCTCTGGCTACCCTACAACTACTACAGTTGCTGCAATTGGAGATGCTTGTGAAACTGACTTTATATTTGAGAATATTATTGTTGGAAATAGTGCTATTTTGACAGCCAAAATAACCAATGCAGGTAATGATACACTCAGGGTATTAGGAATTACAGATTTATCAAGTACTGATTTTGATACGGATATTGATACGGATATTGATACTGATATAATGCTCACAGGTAGTAAAGAATTTTCTTTCTACTTTTTTTATCAGCCAACTGACGATATTAATGAAAATGTAACATTTACCATTAATACAAATGGTGGTGATATCATATTTAATTTAACAGGAACAGCAACTTATCCGACGGATATACTTAGTACAGCAAGTAAAGAAGTATCAATTTATCAAGACAATATAAACAAACAAATTAATTTTCACGGAAACACACAAAACATTCAAACATATACCTTGTATAGCGCTTCAGGTGTTGCATGTAAAACAGGAACTCTGCAAAGTGAAACATTTATAAATTATTCCGATTTATCATCAGGTATTTATATCCTTAGATTAAACTCAGACAAGGAAACTAAAACATTTAAAATGATGCTTGAGTAATATTAAAAGCTAATAATCCCAATTGACCAATAATATCGCATATTTAAGTTGCACTCAATTTGCTCCTTTGCCAGTCGATCAGCATTTTAAATTCATAAAAAAAACAGCTCCACAAATGTGAAGCTGCTTTAGATTTATTGTGTCAGAAAGATTTATGCTTTTTTAAGCTCGACAGTAAAGTGTCTCATAATTGGAGCTTCCCAAGTAATTTCTACACCACTTGTGATTTCATTTCTACGATCATAAACATTTTTAAGAGCTGCTGCGATAACATCCATATGATTATTGGTATATACTCTCCGTGAAATTGCTAAACGAAGGAGTTCCAATTTAGGATATCTATTTTCTCGAGTTACTGGGTCACGATCAGCAAGAATGGCACCAATCTCAACACCTCTTACTCCACCTTCAAGATATAATTCAACACCTAGAGTTTGTGCTCTAAATTGTTCTTTAGGCACATTTGGTAAGACTTTATTTGCATCAACAAATATAGCGTGTCCACCAATTGGATACTGAATTGGAACACCATAATTGCGAAGTTTTTCTCCTAAGTACTCAACTTGTTTAATTCTTGTTTCAAGATAATCGAATTCTGTACTTTCGTTAAGACCAACTGCAAGAGCAGCCATATCACGACCTGCCATACCTCCATAAGTAACAAAACCTTCAAACAAAATGCCAAAAGTACAAGCTTTACGATAAGTTTCTTCGTCTTTAAATCCAATAAACCCACCCATATTCACTAGACCATCTTTTTTCGCACTCATTGTAGCATAATCAGTATATTTATACATTTCAGCAACAATTTCTTTAATTGTCCAATCTTTATATGCCTCTTCGCGTAATTTAATAAAGTATGCATTTTCTGCAAAACGAGCAGAGTCATACATTACAGGAATTTCATATTTCTTGCTCAATTCGTAAACATCTTTCATATTTTGAATTGAAACAGGTTGTCCTCCAGATGAGTTACAAGTCACTGTAACTATACATATTGGAATCTGTTCCTTAGGATATTGTTTATAAACATCTTCCAACTTTTCAAGATTAAGATTACCTTTAAAAGGATGTTCTAAAGTTGTATCAAAAGCCTCATCAATTGTACAATCAATAGCTTTAGCTTTACGAAACTCAATATGACCTTTTGTTGTGTCGAAATGTGAATTTCCAGGAACAACATCTCCTTCTTTTACTAATACAGAAAACAATACATTTTCAGCAGCTCTACCTTGGTGTGTAGGTAAAAAATATTTAAAACCCATTATTTTCTCAACAGTATCTTTCAACTCATGAAAACTACGTGCTCCAGCATAAGATTCGTCTCCGGTCATAATTGCTGCCCACTGACGATCACTCATAGCACCTGTTCCGCTATCTGTTAAAAGATCAATAAAAACCATATCACTTTTAAGTTTGAATAAATTATATTTTGCCTCCTTCATCCAGGCTTCTCTTTCTTCTCTTGTGCTGCGCTTTATTGGCTCAACCATCTTAATTCTAAATGATTCTGCGAATGGTAATTCCATAATAATTAATTTTTTAAATAATAATAAATTTGATTTCCCGGGATGAACAATCCGGCTCGTTGAAAAGATTATCGCATAATGAAAGAATCGCGTTCCTTAATATTAAGGAAAACAAGACTTGCTAGTATATTTATAATCAATAGTTGTTTCATTAACTTGTCATTATGTCACGTACAAATATAATTTTTCTTTTCGTTTTAATGCCTCATTTTCATATTTATTTTTCAATAAATGCTGTCAAACACAAAATTTATTAAATGTATTAATTTCATGCATTTAATTGTATATAATTTATTAAATTTGCATCGAAATTGACTTATAACCATGAAAGTAGTTTACCTTAGTATAATAGCAATATTATTGATGTTATATGCCTGCAATAATGGCAAACAAAGTAGTGTTGATTCGGAAGATATCAGCAAAATCGAAAAAGACACCGTAGTCCAAAATGATACAGGCAAAGTCGTCAATTATCTTGATGGAGGCAATATTCAACTAAACGACAGTACTCCTGTTGATGAATATTACAATGATCCTCTCGTAATAAGCTATAAAAAAGTTAGCGACACTATGTACATTAACGAAGATTGCGTTATCTTTCTTTGGTCTGATAGTCTTGAAATAGCAAACATGCAACAGGAACACCCCGAAGATTACATTGAAATACTTGATGATATGATTTACTATGCATCAGATGCGGCAATGGCTTTAGATGATGCAAAAATTAAAAATTTCTTCTTTGACAAATCTGTTCTACAATTTGAAAACTCTCCGAATGATATTTTTATCCAAAGGAAGAAAACAGAGGGCAATATGATACTTTTAAAAATTGGGAAGAAACCATATATCTCTTATGCTATCGATTTTAATCTCGACTTATGCTTAAACTATTTCAAAGAACCGGAAAATGACACCATATTTTAATAATATGTGTATGTGTTGCTGAAAACTTGAAAATATGAAAATGCAATTCCGTTCACTTATCAAGAAAAAATACATCATCATTACCTTAGCAGTTCTATTAGCCGGCTCATTAGTAATATTATATTCTGTATTTTTTGGTAAGAAATTAGAAAATCCCCGTGATGGAGTTGCAGCTTTTTATGAATTCCCTTTCGCCCCTATTGATTCAATCCTCGAAAAAATGAAACCTGAGGAGAAAATAGAATTCTTATTTTTCTGTGGAAATAATAACAACCCAGATTTTGCTGAAGATAAAGTAAATTTTAATGGTGGATTTTACTTTTCTTATAATCAGGACACAAACTTGAGTGTTTTTACAAACAGAACTAAATCAAAAAAATTCATAAATGCGATAAATGAATCTGAACTTAAATACTATTCATCAGACAGTAGTTTATTTGCTGACACGCAATTGATAAATACAATTTCCGACAAAGAGTTCTTTGAACAATATTTTGATTATCAAATAAATAATCTCATTGATTTTAATATCAATGCCTTGATTATGGAATTTAATCCACCAATAAAGTCTGATTCAGTAAGCTTTGCATTTATTACCGAAAAGTTTCTAATCAAATTAAATGCTTTACATAAAAATAATATGTTGAGTTTTATATTGCTTGATACGCTTCCAAATTTTACAGATGATAATACTAAAAACCTCTTTAAAAAATCACTACAACAAATGTCAGATTCAGGACTCTGTGGAGTCATTTTAACGAATCCCATTAATTATCAATTCATTGGAAATATGAATTTTGACGGAATATCAGGGCTAAGTTTAAATAATGAATCAGGCATTACTAATAAAACAGCTTCAGATTTTGATTTTTTCATACTTAACAACAACTTAGCACCTAATGAAAATATTATCAAAACAATTGTAGAATCAAACGACAAGCAATCAATACACACAAAATCTGCTAAAGTACTACGAGCCGGTTATTGGGCAAATTCTTCAGAACCTGTTGTTGATTCTATTCAACAATTTCAAAATCTTGATTTGCTAAAAAGTAATTTGACAGAAAACTCAATTACGATACTTCGTAACATAAATAATCTTCTTCCATTGATTAATATTAATCAGAAATTTCATTTTGTTTTTGCCACAGACATCAAGCCCTTAGCTTTCATGGACATTATGGATGAATACTCCACAGATTACACATTTGGATATTTTGATAAAACCAGTGAGAAATCTCCTTATATCCCAGGCAATGCAAATACTGTGATTGTGCTCTACGAAAACACATTGAGTTCAGATTCCATACCACAAATCATAAAAGATATTTTTGCAGATTCTGACAAACAAACTGTATTTATTAACTACGGCAAGATCCCTAACGACATGGCAACAGTCGAAGCCGACGCATTAGTTCAGGTTTACACATCTGACGCTACTGCGCAATCATTTTCGGCCCAATTGATTTGGGGTGGAATTGGTGCCGGAGGCAAACTTGCATTATTTATCAACGACACATTAAAAACCGGTTTTGGAATCTTAACAAATAAAATTCGATTGAAATATGCAATTCCTGAAGATGTTGGATTGTGTTCCGATACTCTTAAAAAAATTGACAGCATAATAAATTATGCTATTTCAACAAGAGTTATGCCTGGCTGTCAGGTTTTTATTGCTAAAAACGGCGTTATCGTTTATGAGAAATCTTTTGGTTATCACGATTATTCGAGACAAATTACTGTAAAAAGAACGGATATGTATGATATTGCTTCGCTAACCAAAATATGCGGAACTACTCTTGCAATAATGAAGATGGTTGAACAAGGCAAAATCAGATTAGATGACGAAATTGGAGAGTACTTTGATGACACAGAAATTGATTACAGCAATATTAAACCGGACACAGTTATTTTTATTGATACCATTTCAATTTTTAATAAAACTGATCAAGAAATAGAGAAGCTTGTCGAAAACAAAGATACCATCCATCTTAATGACACACTAGTAGAACTTACCGAAATCATAATCACAAGACTAACTCCTGATCTAAATATTTTTAAAGTACCTGTAAGAGCTCTGTTAATTCATCAAAGCGGGATAAACCCATCTTTACCAATACTGCCATATATGTTTTACAAAGACACATATACAAAGTTACTGCGTGAGGAAAGGGATGAGAACGATTCGATTCAGGCGCTCATTGCAGCCGACACAATTGAAGTTGATACGAGTATATATTTCACACCCGAAGAAGCATTTAACTGTTTTTACAGCAGAATTTGGATAAAAGATTCTGCGCAAGTAAAAATTGCTGATAGGATGTATTTTAGAAAAAGATGGGTTGACTCACTTTATAAAGACATCAAAAGATTAAATGCTTACCCACGCCGTATTTTTCAGTATACAGATATGAATATGATATTAGCTGCAATGGTTATTGACTCCGTTAATGACAAACACATAAATGAATATCTATACGAAGAATTTTACAAAACTCTTGGCCTTAAAAACACTGGGTACAATCCTCTAAATTACTTCCCTAGATCAAAAATAACTCCCACCGAAAGTGAAACTTTTTGGAGAAAACAAGTTATCAGAGGAACAGTACACGATCCATCAGCAGCAATGCTAGGAGGAATTTCTGGTAACGCCGGTTTATTTTCATGTGCCTCAGAGCTTGGTGTCATCGGACAAATGTGGCTAAATGGCGGAAGCTATGGAGGTATAAGGTATCTCAATCCGGGTACAATAAACATGTTTGCAGCCAAGCAACCAGAAAACAATAGAGGGCTTGGCTTTGACAAGGCAGCAATAAGAAATTTAAATGCTCCTTCTGCTCCTCCATCAAGCTATGGACATACAGGTTTTACCGGTTGTGTAATGTGGGTTGACCCTGAAAATGATATCGTTTACGTTTTTCTTTCAAACCGTTTGCATCCTAACATAAACAATTGGACTATTCTAGGACAGCGAGTTTTGCAGAACGTTCATCAGGTTATTTATGACTCAATGATGGATAAAAATGATTAATCATTTTTATCAAGATTCAAGGAGCAAATAACGAATGGCAAAAGGCCAAAAGCCAACAGCTAAAAATTAGCCAAACATAATTATTTCCTATTTTTACATTTTATTTTTACTAGCCAGGCAACTTCCAAATCAAAATCAGGGTTAGTATAGTTAGACAAGAAACAAGTTTGGAATTCTAAAATTAAAAGTAAATAATCAACTTTCAACAAAATTAACCGAGAAACAAGAAATAGTTGGAAATTCAAGAAATCATAAAACACTGCCAAGACGGTAATCAAGTTGCACAAGGAACATTGTTTAATACTTATTACCATCAGATGTTTAACTTGTCAATGAGAATTTTATCAAATCATCATGACGTTGAAGATGTTTTAATTACTTCTTTCCTAAAAGTTTTTAAAAGCATAAAAGATTTTGAATACAGAGGAGACAATAGCCTTAACAAATGGATTAAAACTATTGTAATTAATGAATCTATAAGGTATACAAAATCGAAAGACAGAATAGTATTTGACGATAGTTTTAGCGAATACGAAAAAGACATATCTGATGAAATTGAATTAGAAATAATTGATGCCGACCAAGTTTATACCATTATTGAGCAAATGCCAACAGGATACAGACTGGTCTTTAATCTATTTGCAATTGAAGGATATTCGCATAAAGAAATAGCAAAACTTTTAAATATTACAGAGAACACATCAAAATCACAATTAAGAAAAGCCAGAATTGATATAATTAAAAAATTAAACAAAGTTAAATCATGAAAACTAACAACATAGATAATACCTTTAAAAAGATTATAGGCGAATCTGAAAATCATTATGATTCGATGGCGAATAACTCTAAAGACAATATTTGGGCGCAAATCAATACAAAAAAACAAAAACGTTCAGGATTATTCCTTATTTACTCTTTAGCAGCGGCATGTATAACATTCCTTATTTTGTCAAGCATATTGGGAATAGCTTTACTCAACACCAATAAGTCTTCTCAACAAATTTCATCAACAATAAAACCAGCAACAAATTATGGCGAACATCTTTTGAACAAGCAACCAATATA
>CAZUQY010000097.1:0-9897 GCA_964622935.1 uncultured Bacteroidales bacterium
TGCGTACCGTCTTGATTAAAGTTTACTGTATAATTATACCAAGGATTCGTCTCACTAAAATCTGGAACAATCATACCAGATTCATTTGTGATATATGGATACATATACTCCTCAATTGACTTCACTTTATCATTCAGCTGTGAAATAATATTGCCAACTTTATACTCTGGTTTTATGTTCTTAGTAGTATCCGATGGGCTCCCAAAGGATAGAATACAAACAAATAAAAAAGTAATTATTATAGAAATGTTTAGTAATAACTTTTTCATGACAATTTGGTTGATTCGAAACAAAAATAGCAAAAAAAACAATATATATTATATCTGATTAATTACAGAACAAATATCACAAGCCACCACGCCAGCAGTTTCAGTTCTTAATCTACTTTCCCCCAACGATATTTCAACAAAACCCACAGATTTTGCCAGTTCTATTTCTTGTTGATTAAAATCGCCTTCGGGCCCAATTAGTATTATTGCAGATGAATTTTTCTCAAGCAACCTGCCAAGATATTTTTTTTCACTCTCTTTTTCGCAATGAGCAATAAACTTTTGATTGCAATTAAAATCTTGTTTTATGAATTTTGCAAAATCAGCTTGTTCATTAATTATTGGATGATATGCTTTGTAAGATTGTTTCATTGCAGCTTCTGTAATACGATTCAATCTGTCAGCTTTTACAAATTTACGTTCAGAGTTTTTACATATAATCGGACTTATCTCATCAATTCCAATCTCAGTAGTTTTTTCTACAAACCACTCCAGACGGTCGTTGCTTTTTGTTGGTGCAATTGCAATGTGAAAAGAATATTCTCTTTTACCATAATCAAGTATTATCTCAAGTATTTTCAGAACTGTTTTCTTTTGATGAATTTCGATTATTTCTGTCCTGTACATATTACCTTTACCATCTGTAAGATAAATTTCATCACCATTGCCTAGACGTAATACTTTAGTGCAATGTCTCGATTCTTCTTCATTAAGAACATGAAAATCACCCGATATTTCCCGATCGTAAAACAATTTCATAACTACAATTTTGACAAAGATACAGATTTTATCAAAAAAACTAATCATAGGTTACAGTTTAAGCAAATTCAAATATTTGTTTTTGTTTCTTGTAATTTGATTTTTTACTTTTGTAAAAAAACATTATGCACACATCAGAAACGACTTACACAGGAAATTTACGCACCGAGAATCTACATGTGCGTTCAGGACAAGTAGTTATTACAGATGCTCCTATTGACAATAAAGGTAAAGGAGAAGCTTTTTCCCCAACAGACCTTGTAGCCACCGGACTCTGTAATTGCATATTGACAATTATGGGGATAACAGCACAAGAGCATGGGTTTTCAATAGACGGAGCTAAAGCAAAAACAACCAAAATAATGGCTCAACTTCCATTACGTAGGATAGCAGAAATAATAATAGAGTATGACTTTTCAATGTGTACCTTAACAGATAGACAAATAGCTCTGATTAAAAAGGTTCCTAGTTTATGCCCAGTATCTTTAAGTTTAAGTAAAGAAGTAAAACAAAGTATAAGCTTCAAATTTTAGAAACGGAGAACGGTAACTTCGAGAACAGTTCGAGAGCCTCCCTGTGACACCTCAGTCACCTTAGTTTACGCAGCCTACTCACAAGTTTATAAATGTTAAACGATAAATTATGAAAATAGAAATAAAAGAAGGAATCAAAGGAAAAGAAGAACAAGTGATTGCTTATGAAGACACTGCAGCAAAATATGGAAGTGGGTTAGTCGAAGTTTTTGCAACGCCAGCAATGATTGCTTTAATGGAAAAGACTTGTCTGAAATCTGTTTTGCCTTTTTTGCCAGAAGGTTTTGGAACAGTCGGAACAAAAGTTGACATTGTTCACACAAAAGCTACTCCTATTGGGATGAAAGTGTTTTGTGAATCAAACTTAATTGAAGTTGATCGCAAACGTTTAGTTTTTGAACTTATCTGTCGTGATGAAGAAGCAGAAATTGGAAGAGGAACTCATGAACGTTTTATTATCAACCTTGCAAAATTTATGAGTAAAATATAATTCTCTATTCCTGTATTATATTTCCGTACTTTATAAAAAATTTAATGTCCATAATAAGTAAAGTGAGATTGATAGAACAAGTGGTTGGAAACATTCAGCGTAAAATTATTTGAATTATTATGATTATAAATATATGTGATTTTTAATAAATTTTAAAAGCATTTCTCTGTATTTCAAAATTTTTGGCAAAATAATTGTTAATTTTACGATTCGAAAATAATAAATTAAACTATAAGTTATTATGAAAAAACTTACAATTATTTGTTTGCTAGCGCTATTTGCAATGTCTGCTATTGCACAGTCAGTAAAAGTCAAGATAGAAACAACTAAAGGAGACATTACTGTAATGTTATATGACAAAACTCCTATTCATCGTAACAATTTCATTAAACTTGCTGAGTCGGGCTTTTATGAAGGTTTACTTTTCCACAGAGTCATTTCAACATTTATGATTCAGGGCGGAGATCCGCAATCAAAAGATGCTCCAGAAGGTAAAACATTGGGCAATGGCGGGCCAGGCTATACACTTCCTGCCGAGATAATACCTCAATATTTTCATAAAAAAGGTGCTCTAGCTGCTGCACGAACAGGTGATCCTGGAAATCCACAAAGACGTAGTTCCGGTTCACAATTTTACATTGTCCAAGGTAAAAAATATACAGATATGCAGCTCAACAGTATGGAGAAACAACTATTTACAGAGTTCACAAAAGAACAACGTGATACTTATACCGAAGTTGGAGGAGTTCCTCAACTTGATGCACAATACACAGTTTTTGGAGAAGTTACAGAAGGTTTAAACATTGTTAATGAAATTGGCAGTGTTGAAACAGGTAAAAATGACAGACCAAAAGACGATGTTAAAATTGTAAAAATGACAGTTATTAAATAACTTTAGCGAAATTCCACATCAATAATTTTATAAATAGCTTAGAAAAGTAAATAATAACCAATAAATTTTTATCCTCTTCATTAATAAAACTCATCAATTTGTGCAATTATTTTACTTTTGTCACTTTAAACTATTAAAGTGGAATTTGAGTTAAGTGTCATAGTTTTACTTTGTGTAGCATTTTTTGTTGCAGGCTTTATAGATAGCATAGCTGGTGGCGGTGGGCTTATTACTCTCCCCTCTCTATTATTTGCCGGAATACCACCACAATTAGCATTAGGTACAAACAAACTCGCAAGCTCTTTTGGAACGGGCACAGCTGTTTTCAATTTTCTAATAAACAAAAAAATGCTTTGGAAAGTTCTGGCTGCTGGAATTGCTTTTTCTTTAATCGGTTCATTTATTGGTTCAAAAACCATTTTACTTTTAAACCCCGATCTTGTTGGGAAAATAATTATTTTTTTGCTTCCAATAGGCATTGTTGCAACATTGATTCCTAGAAAAGGTAAAACTAATGATAACAATATCTCAAAATTTGACTATTGGGTAAAGATCCCTATCATTTGCCTTATTATAGGCTTTTACGATGGTTTTTTTGGCCCAGGAACAGGTTCATTCCTTACTCTAGCTTTTTTCTTTCTTACACGCATGAAACTCATTCAAGCAACAGCAAATGCAAAAGTGTTTAATTTTATGTCAAATATTGGCAGTCTTGTTGCCTTTTTGATAGGAGGAAAAGTTCTTTTTCTTATTGCTATCCCACTTGCAATATCAAATATGGCTGGCAACTTTTTTGGCAGTAAGCTGGCAATAAAAAAAGGCGAAGGAATAATTCGTTTCTTTTTAATTCTTGCGTTTGCTTTATTGTTAGCAAGTTTGGTTTGGAAGTATTATTTTTAAGTCCTCGGTGCCTTCGAGACAATTCTGCAAAGCAGAATCCCTCAGTCACCTTAGCAGTTTATCAGTTTATCAGTCCTGAACTTATTTATCTGTTTAACATATCATGATGCAAGCAACGCAAAATGGGATTACGATCATTTTCTCTCAAATGCATAGCACCACCATTACAATATTTAAAATCTTTACATTTTTTACAAATTCCAGTTTTCATCCATTGTCGATTGCGCATATTTTCAAATTTGTTTTCCCAAATGTCAAGAAAACTATCATTGTAAATATTTCCCTGAACAAATTCACGACTATTATTTGGACAAGCAGACACAGCTCCATCTGCTAAAACAGAACCTATATTTATTCCTGCACGACAAAAGAACAATCCATTACGAATTTGATGATCATATTCGCCCGCATAAGCTTCGCACGAAAACGAGGTGTCAATTTCTCCTGACTTACGGGCATTTATAATATATTCAAATAGAAATTTGATTTCGTTAGCATCAAGGTGTAAATCTGGATACTCAACTGCTCGACCAATAGGAGCTATTGTAAACAGCCTCCAGGCTTTAATTCCGGAAGTGATAAGCAAATTGCGAATTCCGTCAAGTTCTTTAATGTTACGCTTGTTAACACATGAAACTACATCGTGTACCAATTCTTTACGTTCGGCAATAACTTTTAATGCATTTTTAACAGCCTCAAAAGATTTTTTATTACCACGTAACCAATTGTGATTTTCTTCCAAGCCATCAACACTAAGAGTAATAGAACGCAGTCCAGCTTTAATAAGTGAATCCAGCTTTTCTTTTGTAAGCATCATTCCATTTGTAACCATCCCCCAAGGATATCCAAGTTGGGTAATCCTTCTACCACATTCTTCAAGGTCTTTTCGCACCATTGGTTCACCACCCGTAAGAACGATCATTACTCCAGAAGGATCATATTTGTCTGCTATCTCTCTTAGAACTTTTGCAAAATCTTCAAGGGGCATGTCTTTCACATGGCTTTCCTTTTTACAATCGCTACCACAATGAAGACAATTAAGGTTACATCTTAAAGTGCATTCCCAAAACAAATATGTTAATGGATGTAATTGAGCTTGTGTTTTTGCATATTTCGAAAAAACATTACGAATAATCTTTTGCTTAACAAGAATCGACATTTTAATTTTTCTCGAGTTTTATTTGCAACAGGTGATCTTTACTTGTTAAGGTTGTGTCAAAATCAAGATATTCTCCATTTTGAGCGCCATCAACATCTTTAATTTTTACATAAAAATTACTATCAGCAGTAATGAATTGGTTAAAGTTCCCATCTTCATCTGTTGTTAAACAAACTGAATCTGTATCAGAATAAACACTAATCTGCATATTTGCAACTCCTTCGTTTGTATCTTTATCTTTAACATTTCCCGAAACACTGACATAATTCTGGGGAGTACCATAGCAAGCCTGAAATGTTACTAAAAAACCTGCAGCGCCAAGAACACCAAGTATTCGTTTATAAACTCCTGATTTTAGTTTTAATAGTTTCATAATTTATAGTTTTTCTATTTACAAAAATACTAAAAATATCTTTTACAAAAACTATTCCGTAAAATATCATAAATTTGTCACCACAATCAAGAGAGTAAAATTTTGAAATGATAGACATTGACAATAAAATAGTACACCTCGACATATTTAAGAAAAATTTTATTTGTGACCTTTGCAAATGCAAAGGCATCTGCTGTGTGGATGGCGATTCTGGAGCTCCTCTCGAAGATGAAGAAGCCAAAACAATAGAAAATATTTTACCAATAATATATGGAAGACTTACCGATGAAGGCAAATCTGTAATTGACAAAAAAGGAACTTCTATGATAGATATAGAAGGTGATCTTACAACTACAATTTTTAGTAATTCGGGGGCATGTGTATTTACTCAATACGATGAAGATAATATTGCTTATTGCGCTATCGAGAAAGCTTGGGAAGAAGGATTAGTTGAGTTTCGCAAACCGATTTCCTGTCATCTCTACCCCATAAGAATAAAAAGATACAATAGCTTTGATGCTGTAAACTATCACAAATGGGATATTTGCAAAAATGCTGTGAAACTTGGAGATGAAAAAAATGTAAAGATTTATGAATTCCTAAAAGAGCCTCTAATCCGCAAATATGGTGAAGAATGGTATCAAGATTTGTGCAATGTTGCAGAAATTATGAAAAACGACAATTCAATTTTTGACTCATCCAAAGAAATGTAAAAAAATCCGGATTAATCCAGATGCATTTTAAACAATGCTCTTAAATCACCAGTGTACTTTTCGCGATAAAGGAAATATAAATTATTGTTATGAACTTTCATATTATCTACCCAATGAAATTCAGGTATTGACAATTGATCTCCAATAGTACCCGTTGCAATAAATATTTCCTTTACCGAAGTACGACCATTTTTAAGGAAAATAGCATAAACTCTTCCTGTTGATTGGTCAACAACAATTTCGTCCTCACAGTACTTGCCATTTTGGAAATAAACCTTTGAGCTACCAAGCGAATTAAAGCATGTATCATAAAGCTCAACCTTAGAATCTGTATAATTTATTATTGCTATTGTATCATTGGCTCTAATTATTGGAGCAAAAACAGGCTCATACATCATTTCCTCAAAGCGTAAATCGTGGTCGTTTGGTGGAGGTCCCATCGAAAAGAACAAACCTTGGAAAGCAAGCATATTCAGTTTTACCTCATCTGCTATAGTTCTAAAAATTTCAGTTTCGTAGGTTGTAGTATCTGCAAGATAATAAATCAGGATTTGGTTTCGATCCGAAAATTGACTAAACACCACCTGTCCATCTGACTGGAATTTACAATCTTTCATTACAGACATAAACTCATCAATATCTGTCTTATAGTCAAGACTCACACTATCCTTATAAAAACCCAGTTGATATGCATAATCCTCTGTCAAATAATGAGTATTCCCAAAACAATCATGAAAGAAATGGCCCTCTTCTCCAACACAATAAGTAAAAATTGTATCACCATCAGGCGCAATCATAACTAGCCATGGATTTTGCCTTTTTGTATATCGATAACAAAACCCGGAATAAAGAATAGAATCACCAATAAAGCAATAGTCTGTCACATCAAGTAACATTCCTTTGCTAACATTAATGACTGGACGCACCGTTGCTGTAGGTAACATATATTCAAGTGATTCCAGTAAAATATCTGCATTAAGATTCGACCATTGATAAACAGCTTGTACTGTATCAAATCTCAAATGAGAATAAACCAGAGTATCGCCTGAATTTTCAAGATAGATGGAATATTTGCCATATTGGTTAGTGATTGTCCCTTTTGTTTTACCTTTTATAAATACATGTACTTCAGTGACTGGTTCTCCAGTTTCAGAATCAAAAACATTTCCTTTTATAAGAATCTGCTTTTGTGCAAAAAGTCCAAAGGAAACAAATATTGCAAATGTTATAAGAACTAATTTATTCATCTAAATAAATTTTATAAAGTTCGTCAAGTTCCTTTTTTGCCTGAACACCATAATAGCCGTTATCCAAAACAATTTCTTCCAAAACTTTTTCGGCTGCAGCATATTGCTTTTGTTCCTTCAATATCAGGCCTCTATACCACATTGCCTCTTCATGAAAAGTATTAACTCTGGAGTCGAGAGAAATTTCAAAAACATGAAGCGATTTTTCATTTTGCCCTAAATCATAATAACATATTGCTTTATAGAACTGTGCGTTAAGATCTTTAGGATATTGGTCTAAAATAACATTAAAGTCACTGAGAGCTTCAATTAAGTTTCCTGCATCATATTTGTTCAAGGCATCTTCTAAAAACTCGACATAAGTCATTTCTGTAGATGTAACAAACATATTGCCGCTGGATTTAAAACTGACACCATTATTGGCAATAACTAATCTTGATTGATTCATTCTTTTATCATATCTATAGTCAACAACCTTAAAATCACCGATATAAGAATAAAAATGATTTGATCTGTATTTATAAAACTGGTCGATTTCATTTTTAGGCAAATTATTTTCTACTAGTAATTGCTTATTTATATGAAGAGGGGCAATACTTTCGGGAACAACAACTTTTTGAGGAATAACTCTTATTTCAGCTGTATAAGGACCAACCAATTTGTCAGCATTATTTACAGAATCGTTATTTTCGGTGGTATCCTTCTGTGGATAAATAAGTGGATTATATCCAATTATTGCTTTCCCTGGTTTATTTCCTCTAGAACTAACATTATCAGTCAAATTTGAAACAGTATAAAATGCTATTAAAATCAACGACGCAGCAACACTTATTCCAAGAACCATACGAAACATGTTTCTTTTGATTGGATGGACAATTTTATCTTTCACTTCTGAAAGATCTGTAGGTTTTGCACCTGTTAGCTCATAGCCTTCTACAGCATCTGCAAGAAATGGATCATTTTCCATCAGGAGCTCGAAATCTCTGATTTCATCTGTAGACATTTGTCCGTTCAGATACCTATTTAATTTATTTTTAATATCCTGAGTTTGCATGTTTTTGTTCCTCCATTATTTTTTTAAGTTTTACTTTGCCATTTTGCAGATAACTTTTCACAGACTTCACCGAAAAGCCTGTTGCTTCAGCAATGTCAGCATACGACATATCGTTGTAGTAAAACATAGTTACACATTCCTTTTGCTCGTTTGACAAAAGGCATAATGCTTCCTGAACATATTTAAATTCAGGCATTCCATTTTCGATGATATTTTCTTGCTGATATTTCCCAGCAGTGTTGTAAAATTCGGTTATGTGTCTTGCTTCTCTTTTGCCTTTACGTATAATCATGAGACAATGGTTTTTCGAAACAGAATATAACCAAGAACTAAAGTTTGTTATTTGATTACTCGGAATCTTCCTAATCAGTAATTCGAAAATGCCAACAACAGCGTCAAGACTTTCATCTCTGGAACCAAGATATTTCAAACAAACACCATAAACCAGACTTGCATACCTATCGTAAATCTCTTCAAGAGCTTTGTTTCTATCTCTCTCAAAAGCTAATAAAAGTTCTATGTCGGTCAGGTGTTTCATTTCTTGGTTCTACGGCTTAAATTTACATTTTGTTTTTAAAAATATACGACAGAACTTAATACTTTTCTGTCGTAGATCAATCTAAATGAAACTTATCTTCTACTTTCAGCTGCTTTTCTTTCATTTACTAGATCAAAATAGCCTTTTGTTGTCATCATTACTACTCCACCAGTAACATCGCCATATCTTGCAGGAATACCACCGGTATAAATTTCAAGGGAACCTATTCCTAAGGAAGGAAGAGTTGACATTTCATCAGAAACTTTCATGCCGTCTATATAAACACTACTACTACCAGGACGTGAACCTCTAACTACCATTTGATTATTTACAATTTGAACATCGCTTTGATAAGCACGCGCAAGCATTGCAGGATTTTTAGCACAAGGAGTTTTAATTATCAATTCATTATCAATAACCATTTTCTGTGGTTCGTCTGGATCGACTAACTTATTTACAAAATCAATTACTTCAGCTTCTCCTAAAAGAATATAATCCGGTGATAATGTGACATCTTCAAGAAAAGTAATTTTATTATTTGTAACCTTAACTCCCATAACTGTAGAAGTATTATACCCAACAAAAGAAACTTCAACAGTATAAGTTCCTGCATCAAGAGGTTTAACTTTAAAATCTCCATCAAAATCAGTTGTTGATCCTGTTGGATAAGCACCATTAATAACACTAATATTAACAGCATACATTGGCTCTCCTTGTTCATCTAATACTTTTCCATAAATGGCTCCGTTTTGCGCCGAAATGCAGAATGATACTCCCATCAAAACTGCTAGTAAAATTGTTGCTTTCATAATTGCGATTTTTTTTAATTAATAATCTTTACTTTCTCTCTTGATGCTCAAACCATATAGAATTCCATGTAAAAAGATAATTGTTTTAAAAAAAATATTGCATATACTACGCTAAGCTAGTATTGGACTGCAAAATTTTAATCTTTTTTTATTAGCTAAAA
>CAZUQY010000098.1:0-9853 GCA_964622935.1 uncultured Bacteroidales bacterium
GCACCAAACAGAAAGTAGATATTGGGTAAAGAATATTGCGGTTATAAAACAGGATAGAAACATTAGTGTCCCTAATATCCTTGTTCTTTTAATACTTGACATAAATAACGGGGTAATTGTGACAATTAGATATACTGCAAACACGAAATATCCTAATGGTCTTGGAAATGTATTATCATATTGAATATGAAATCCATTGATAATAGGGGTCACGTCAAAGAAAATCAGACAAAATAAATAGTAACACGACACTAATATTCCCATACCGAGTAAAATCCACAGTATTTTTTTCTTTTTTTTATTTTCTTCCATAAATAAAACAGCAAGAGGAATCATTGTTGGCCAAAGAAAATCAGCCATTATAAGGAAAAAATAAGTGCAGAATTTCTTGAGAAACAAATATTCTGGATTGAGAAGAGCTAACCACAAAAAACCTTCAGCAATTTGCTGCACTCCAAAAAACAACGGAATACTCGCGAAAATAATCTGGGATGGTTTATGTACTTTTGTGATTGTCATTACCCCAATAGTGGAAATAATAACTCCTCCTGCGAAACTTGCTTCCGGTGAAAAACACATAAAAGTCTCTTTCTGTTAGTTAAATAATATGGAACTAAGTTAATAATTTAATTGAAATAGAACAAATATTTTAAACGTTTCCCATACGGATAAAGTAGCTATTTTTACTCTTCGCTGATGCAAGAATGTAGGTAACAAAATGTAACAAGAAATCTGATTGGTAGCTGAGCGTAGCCGAAGCTACAAATGATCCTCAAAATATCTTGTGACAGTTCTCATCAAGTGAATTCTGTCATAACCGCGTACATTATGTTCATGACCAGGATAAACAAAATAGTCAAGAAGCACTTTTTTCTCTATGCATTTCTCAACGAATCTAAGACTGTGCTGCCATACAACAACAGGGTCGGAGGTGCTATGAATTAACATTAATCGTCCTGTTAATTTTTCAACTTTATTTAGCAAATTATTATTCGCATATCCTTCCGGATTTTCCTGAGGCATATCCATGTATCTTTCTCCATACATTATTTCATAATACTTCCAGTTGATAACTGAACCTCCAGCTACGCCAACTTTAAATACATCTGCATGATCTGTCATAAGTGTTGTTGTCATAAAACCACCATAACTCCAACCATGAACACCAATTCTATCCATATCAACATAACCTAAGCTTCTTAAATACTCAATCCCTGTCATTTGATCCTCGACCTCGACTGTACCAAGTTGTCTATGAATAATGTTTTCGAATTCTAAACCTCTGTTTGAAGAGCCTCTATTGTCGAGAGTAAACATAATATATCCTTCCTGTGCCATGTAATATGCCCATCCACCACCATTTAGCCATGAATCGGTTATTAGTTGAGCATGAGGCCCGCCATAAACATAAACTATAGCAGGATATTTTTTTGTAGCATCAAAATCTGGTGGTAAAATGATTCTATAATATAAATCAGTAACACCATCATTTGCTTTTAAAGTCCCAATCTCCATTTTACCTAAATTCAATTCAGTCATTGGATTTTTTGCACTTAAGATTGTGGAAACAGCTTTTCCTTTTGTATTATATAATTTATATTCATTAGCAACTGTTGTGCTTGAATAATTATCAACAATGTAATCACCATTCGGAGATACTATAGCATCATGACTTCCAGCATCCTTAGTTATTCTAATCATTGCGCCGGTACTAATATTTACACGATAAATATCAAAATCAATTGGAGTTTCTTTATTTGCTTTAATAATTAAATCTTTACCATCTTCTGTAAATCCATAAACTTTAATAACCTCAAAATTCCCTTTTGTTATCTGTGATATCTCATTTCCATCAACATCATAGAGATATAAATGAGAGTATCCATTTTTTCTTGTTTGCCAGATAAATTTACTTTCATCTTTAGGTAAGAAAATCATTGGGTACAATGGCTCTACATATTTGTCACTTAATTCTTCAAACAATGTTTTTACGAGTTTTCCACTCTTAACATCATATTGATTTAGTTTCATGTGATTTTGCTCACGATTTAAAACAGCAATATATATTAACTTTTCATTAGGACTCCATGCTATATTAGTGAGGAATTGCTCAACAGGTTCTCCAGTTTCGATATAGTTAATGTTTCCTTTTTTTACATTATAGATACCAAGTGTAACCTCTTCGCTTTTCATACCTGCCATACAATATTTAATTGGCTCAGCTTCAGCGACTCTTGTATCAATATTTACAACAGGATAATCCGATACCATTGATTCATCTTTACGATAAAAAGCAAGAAAATTGCCTTTTGGAGACCAATATGTCCCTTTTTCGATACCAAACTCATTACGAGCAACTGTTTGTCCGAAAATAATATCTTGATTTCTTTCTACGCTGACTTCTTTAAAGTTACCTTCTACATCGGCAATAGAGAGATTATTTCCTCTTGTAAAGGCTACCATTGAATTAGTTTCACATAAATCAATATTTTCTGCAGATTCAGGTAAGTCATATTGTTTTATTACCTTCTGAGTCTTAATATTAAATTCTACAATAGTGTTTCCACTATTAAATCTAATTGTATTGGCATCTATCCATTCATATGATGGAAAATAACCTAATTCTGCAATACCAGCTTCAGCTAACACTGTATTAATCTCAGCATAATTTATTATTTCAGTCGATTTCTTTAGGTTATATGTCTTCTGTATTAATACTGTATCGTCTATATAAGTATAAAATTTATTGTCTGGTCTAAAACTTATTCCACGAATATGTTCTGGATAATATTCACGCCATACACCAACTACAGCATCATCAATTGTAAGTTCTTTTGTTTGTCCAAAAATCAATTGAGTTGATAATAAGAACAAACTAATTAGTAAAACTACGGGTCTTTTCATTATTTTTGATTTTTATTTCTGTAATTAGTTACTTGACAAAGATATAGTTTCATGCTAAAATCGAAATACATATTGCCTATTATTTTCATCATTTTAACTTTTTTTTATGAATGTGACTCTCAGGAAAATAAAAGTTTTAATGGAAGTCCTGCAGATAGCAACTGTAAGTTTGTGCCTAAAGTCAGACCCGAAAGCAAGTCAGAAAGATGTCTTAAAGAAATGGGGCTTATAAATGTAAGGGATTCATTGTCGCAAATTATTGTTGACCTTAAGTACTCTACAATTGACAATTTTATTGGGATAGACTTTTATGGAGATATGACAAATGCTTATTTGCAATACGAATGCCTCCTCAAATTAGAAAATGCTTATAATATCCTACAAGAAAACCATCCGGGATATACTTTCATTGTTTATGATGCTGCTAGAAGTGTTGAAGCTCAACAGCTTATGTGGGACTCTGTAGATGTGCCTGCAAATATAAAACACTGGTATGTTGCGAATCCACAAAGAGGTTCGATTCATAATTATGGGATGGCTATCGATATTAGTATTGTCGATGAGCTTGGTAATGTGTTAGATATGGGAACAGATTTCGATTTTTTTGGTGAATTGGCATATCCAAATAAAACAGATTATTTCTATCAAAACGGTGAATTAAGTGAAGTGCAATATAATAATCGACAACTTCTATTTACTGTAATGTCAAAAGCCTATCTTTACGTTTCTAAAACTGAATGGTGGCATTATAATGCCGGTTCGCTCGACTATTCAAAAAATAAGTACAAAATTTTTAGCATTAAAAATTGTGATTAGTAAACAGTTATGGATTTAGAAACTTTAATACAAACAGGTTCAGATTATCAGTTATTTCGAAATCTTATAAAAGGACGAAAAACTGTCATTGTAAGTGATGACAATATATTTAAACTTTACCCTGAAGCATTTCAAGGTTTTGACTATATTCTTCTACCTCAAGGTGAATTAAATAAAAATATTTCAGGTATCGAGTTTCTAATAGAAGAATTTACTAGACTAAACATTGATAGAAAATCCCTAATAATTGGTTTTGGTGGTGGACTGATTACTGATATAATTGGTTTTGCTGCAAGTGTGTTTATGCGTGGGGTTTCCTTTGGATTTATTCCGACAACATTATTGGCACAGGTTGATGCAGCTTTAGGAGGAAAAAACGGTATAAATTATAGAAATTACAAAAACTATATTGGAACTTTTAATCAGCCTGAGTTTATTATTTGCGATTCAAGGTTTTTTGAAACTTTACCAGATATTGAATTTAAAAGTGGACTGGGAGAGGTGTTTAAATATTCTTTGATAACACCTAAAGAAGGCTTGTTTAATTACTTAAACAAAAATATAGATAATATTTTAAAGAGAAACTCTAAACAGCTAAATTATATTGTCAAGGAGTGCGTTGAAACAAAAACAGCAATAGTTGAGCAAGACCCATTCGACCATAATATTAGAAATATACTTAATCTTGGACATAGTTTTGGACATTGCATCGAATTGATAAATAATATACCTCATGGAATTGCTGTGGTAGCAGGAATTAACATCGCAACAGATTTTTCTGTAAAATTGGATCTTCTTAAACCTGAAATCAAGATAGGAATTAACGAGCTTGCCAACAAACTAGGTTTTGAAGAAAAAGTTAATTTTACTCAAGACCACCTCGAGATACTTTTAAAAGACAAGAAAAAAGAGAACAATTTAATAAAGTTGATTTTGCTCAATGATATTGGACATCCAAAAACAGTTAAATTTGATCGTGACCAAATTACCGTCTTGTTATGAAGCAAACAATTTGCAAATCAGAAATTAACGGCCAGATACATGCTTTACCTTCAAAAAGTTGCGAGCAAAGGATTCTAGTTGCTGCTTTATTGTCACGTGGCGAATGTCAAATACTAAATCAGGGTAATTCTGAAGATGTTATATTTGCGCGAAAAATAATTGAAACTCTTGGCTGTAAAATAAGTATCGAAAATGATATTCTTAAACTGAGTGCATTTTCATCAGACGAAAGTGATGAAATTGATTGTGGTGAATCAGCCATGAATGCAAGACTATTTGCATCTGTAGCATGTATGTTTAAAAATAAATTTACAATTACAGGCAAAGGAAGTTTGTTACAGCGTCCTATTGCTTCTGATTTCTATGTTTTTAGGCAAATGGGCGTAGTAATTGAAAATTATACAGAATATTTACCCATAAGTTTCACTCAAACAAATCTATTACCAGGCACTTATAATATCGATGGCAGTAAAACATCACAACTGATTAGTGGATTAATGATGACATTAGCTGTTCTTCCGAGCGATTCAGAACTAATTGTACATAATCCTGTCAGCATTGATTACATTAATCTGAGTGTGGATATTATGAAATATGCTGGAGTTAAATGTGAGATGATATTTAATGAATTTGGAAATCTAATCATTAACATCCCCGGCAATCAAATATACAACTCTGCAACTTATAAAGTAGAGGGCGATTGGAGTGGAGCTGCAAATATTCTTGTTGCTGCTGCATTAACAGGACAGATAAAAATTGTTGGTCTAAATGGGGATTCAAAACAGGCTGACAAAAATATTCTATCAATATTTGACAAAGCTGGAGTTTCATATTCATGGGAAGGGAATGATTTATCTGTAAAAAAAACAAAAATAAAAACATTTGAGTTTGATGCAAAGAATTGCCCTGACTTAATTCCAATAGCTATTGTTTTGGCTTGCTTCTCAACAGAGACCTGTCTGATTAAAGGTGCTAATAGATTAAAACATAAAGAAAGTTCCAGAGCAGAAGTTATGCAGCAAGAGTTAAAGAAATCAGGAGTGATAATCGAAATATCAGATGATGATATATTTGTTTATCCTTCAAAAGAAATGACACCGGCTAAGTTTGATTCTCACAATGATCATAGGATTGCCATGGCTCTATCTATATTTAGTCTTGCAATTAATGGTGAATCGACAATTAAAAATGCTGAATGTGTAAGCAAATCATATCCAAGTTACTATTTTGACTTAAAAAAAATAGGTTTAAAGTAAATCAATGCTTGAGAATTATTAAGAATACTATTTCTGGTTAAAAATATTACAGATATTCAATGAATAAGTACTGGCTTTAATCTTCAAAAAAATCCTATATTTGTTTCAAATCTATTTTATACTATGAATTCTTTCGGCAGAATATTAAAAATTAGCATCTATGGTGAATCTCACGGACCTGAAATAGGTTTTATACTTGATGGATGTCCTCCAGGCATTTCACTGTCAGAAACTGACTTTAAAGAGGATGTTAAGCGTAGGTCTCCCGGTGAAATAGGAACAACTTCAAGGATCGAAAGTGATTTGCCAATTATTAAGAGTGGTATTTATAATGGGTTTACAACAGGAAATCCAATTGCAATTTCATTTTCAAACAATAACACTATCTCGAAAGACTATTCGTTCGATGGATTTTACCGTCCGGGACATGCTGATTTTACAGCAAATGCTAAATCCGCAGGATTTAACAATCCTCTTGGTAGTGGTCATTTCTCAGGAAGACTTACATTGCCTTTAGTCGCTGCCGGAGTTATTGCAAAGAAAATTATATCACAAATAGACATCAATGCTAAACTAATTGAAGCTGGTGGGAGTAAAGACATTAAAACAGCTATTGGAAATGCTGTAAAATCAGGCGATTCAATTGGTGGAATAATTGAATGTAGAGCATCTGGTTTGCCAGTTGGTTTAGGTGAGCCGTTTTTTGATTCAGTAGAATCATTAATCTCACATGCTGCCTTCTCAATTCCGGGTCTAAAAGTAATTGAATTTGGTGAAGGTATTTTAAGTGCAAAATCGAAAGGCTCAGAATTTAATGATATATTTATTGATAAATCCGGAACAACAAAAACAAATAATTCTGGTGGTATAAATGGCGGGTTATCAAATAGTAATGAAGTTTATTTCAGGCTTTACTTTAAACCGTCTTCAAGTATTCCAAAGGTTCAAAATACTTTAAATTTCAAATCCGGCAAAATAGAAGACTTTGAAATTACAGGTCGACACGACTCATGTTATGCGATACGAGTCCCTGTTGTAATTGAAGCTATAACCGCCTTAGTATTGGCTGATCTTTTCCTAACTGATAATAAAATATAAGATGAAAAGCTTTTTACAGGAAGTCAGTGATCATATTTTAGCTGAATATCAAGACCTTAGGAAAATTGAGATTATTGTTCCAAACAGAAGAACTGGTTTATTTATAAAAAAACATATAAGCGAACTTACCCAAAAGACAATCTGGGTACCTAAAATAACTCCTATTCAGGATTTCTTTTACAAAAACTCAGATCTTCAAATTGCTGAAGACATTATTTTAATTCATAGACTATATAAAGTATTCATCACTAATACAGGATCTAAAGAAAGCTTTGATGATTTCTATTATTGGGGCGAAATAATTTTATCTGATTTCGATGACATTGACAAATATCTTGTAGATGCAGATAAACTTTTTACAACAATTGCTGATATTAAAGAAATAGACACGAAATTTGACGGATACGAGGAGGAAGCAATCGAAATCATCAAGAAGTTCTGGTTTAACGTCAATCAAGCTCAAATAAGCACTCATAAGCAAAGTTTTCTCGATCTATGGCAAGCAATGTTCAAAATATATCGAGACTTCAAATTAGGGCTATATAAGGAGAATATTGCATACCAAGGAATGATATACAAAGATGTTACAGAGAATCTATCAGAATGCGAT
The DNA here is from genome assembly GCA_964622935.1 of uncultured Bacteroidales bacterium. Classification (GTDB taxonomy): domain Bacteria; phylum Bacteroidota; class Bacteroidia; order Bacteroidales; family ML635J-15; genus Bact-19. The sequence goes on from CAZUQY010000098.1 coordinate 7,687, forward strand.
TTTGACTCGGAAGATTATGTTGTTGTTGGATTTAATGCATTAAACAAATGTGAAAAGAAGTTTCTTAATGTACTCAAATCTCATGCTCAGGTTAATTTCTTCTGGGATGCAGACAAATATTATATTAATGATCCACATCAGGAAGCAGGAAGATTTATCAGAGAGAATATAAAATATTATAAGCCATTTAATGAAATCGGAATTGTTGATAATATCAATCATTTAAAAAAAGACATTGAAGTAATAATGGCTCCTTCGCCGGTGAGTCAGACGAAACTTATACCTGAAATACTCAATGAATGGATAAAAGAACTTGATTATAATCCCGAAAAAACTGCAATTGTTTTAGGAGACGAGCATTTGCTGATACCATTGATGTATTCTATTCCGGAAAATATAAAAAACTATAATGTTTCAATGGGATTCCCTGTTCGCAACTCTATGTCTGCGGCTTTTATTCAACATATTTTAGTTTTACAACAGTCATACAAGGATTTTAATGGCGAGACAAAGTTTTACTTCAAAAGTGTTTTGTCAATTCTGAATCATAGTTTCTTTAAAGTATGTGAACCAATCTTCACAGAAGAATTGAGGTCGCAAATCTTGTTAGGTAAGTTAATCTATGTATCAGAAAATGATCTTAGAAAATCTGACTTGTTTAATATGATTTTCTCATTTAGAAATAGTACAACTTCTGATATTTCAAGCTATCTTTCCGAAGTGCTCCAAAGCATCCTAACAAACATTTCATCAATAGATGAATTTGTTATGGAATCAGAAATACTAAATAAAATCCTATTGCGAATAAACGCTCTAAAAGACTGTATTACTCATGATAATATCAATTTTGAAACCAATACTATTTTCATTAGATTAGTTAGCAATATTATTCGTAATTTAAATGTTGCATTCGAGGGAGAGCCTTTGCAGGGATTACAAATATTAGGTTTTTTGGAAACTCGTTCGTTAGACTTCGATAGAGTTATTATGCTCTCAATAAACGAAGGTATATTCCCGAAAGCTTCTGTCAGTCAAAGCCTTGTTCCGTATAATCTAAGGAAATTTCACGAATTACCCTCAATCGAATTCAAGGACAGCATATTTGCTTATTACTTTTACAGATTGCTTCAAAGAGCAAAGGACGTTAAAATAATCTACAGTGCTCAGTCAGGAGATGGTGCGTCTGAAGCTTCTCGATTTATTTCACAAATAAAATACGAACTCAATCAACCAATAAAGTTTACAAGCAAGGCATATAAAATTGAAATTGACTCAGGCAAGTTAAATAGTGGTCAAAAGAATAACAAAACAATTTCGCTAGTAAAAAAACACTTAAATAAAGGAATTAGTCCTAAAGCCATTAATGAGTATCTAAATTGTAAATTTAGGTATTACTTGAACTATATTGAAAAGATTAGAGAACCCGAAAAAGTTGAAGAGGAGGAAGATGCAGCATTTTTCGGTAGGTTATTTCATGGATTAATGCAAAAACTCTATGAACCATTTATCAATAAAGTTTTAACAGAAAAGGACTTGGAAATATTTACTGATAAATATATCAATGAGAAAATGCTTGAGGTGATAAAAGAGTTAACTAATGCAAAATCAAAACATGAAATCATAAAAATTGATGATAAAATCATTGTTGACATTGTAAAAAAGTACGTTAAGCAACTAATCAAATATGACCGTAGTAATCTCCCATTAACTTTAACAGGTCTTGAAATAAGAAAGGAAGTTATTGTACATCAAGAATCAGATGATAATAAATGGAAAATCGCGGGAACAATTGACAGAACTGATCTTCTACAAGATCTGATCAGAGTTTTAGACTATAAAACTGGTAGTACAAAATTAAATTTCAATTCAATTTCTGATCTTTTTGATTCTGAGAGAGGTTCTGAATTGAATACTGCTACACAAATACTGCTCTATTCAATGATGATTAAGGCTGAAAAGAATAGTGAGGTATGTCCCGGCATCATAAATATAAATGCTTTGGGCGATGATTTTGACATGAGACTTACTGTTAACAGAAAAAAACTCGATATTTTGACAGATGAAATGACAGATGATATAACAACAAATTTAAAATCGATGTTTGAAGAAATGCTTGATGAGAATATTAAATTTGGTTGGGGTGAAGATATAGACTTCAAATATAAAA